>CADBXV010000125.1 GCA_902798645.1 uncultured bacterium | reverse complement strand
GATCTTTTATTCCTTGGCCTTGCGTCCTCATTTGAGAAATTCCGTCTTGAGCGGCTGATATAACATCTTTGTAAGAAGCCAGATCATTCATTGCTATATCGAACGGTACACCTGCTCCGGATAAATCAGGTGAGGAAACCGCCATATCGTTCACAAGATTTTGACTTGTGTTTTCGGCAGCAGTTACAGGATTGAAATTACCAACACCCTCTGTCGCAAGTGCAGGATTAGGAGGGCTGGTTACTTGCATTGCAAATTGATTTAATTGCAAAAAAGATGACAAGTCAGATGTAATCGGCAGCATTTTATGTTCCTTTCATTTTAGTAAACATCAATTAAAGAACAGAAGATTAAAATACCTATTTTTAATACACAAATTTTGTAAAAAGCAAGACTAAATACACAACACCATGTATTTACTTCCACATTCAAAAAATCTTATAACAAGAAGAAAAATATTTGTTACAAAATTTAATATTTAATATTTTATATTCAAGCAGCGGTTTATTTGTCGTAAAATAACAATATAAAGTGTGCTTTAAAATAGGAAGTTTGGTAAGCAGAGGATATTTTATTGGGAAAAGTTGTAACTCAAGATAATATAGTAAAAATAGTAAGAGACGGTCAAAAAAATGGTAAAACTTATGTTGTGACAAATGGCTGTTTCGATATATTGCATGTAGGACATGTCAGATATTTGCAGAGTACAAAAAAACTTGCTGATTATTCAATAGTGATGCTAAATTCCGATAGTTCCGTAAAACTTATTAAAGGGGATTCAAGACCTATAAATAACCAAAATGACAGAGCGGAAATATTATCTGCTTTGAGTTGCGTAGATTATGTGGTATTATTTGAAGAAAGATCACCTGCGAATTTGCTTGAAAAAATCAAACCTGATATTTATACAAAAGGTGCTGATTATACTCTAGAAACTTTGCCGGAGAGAGAAATAGTTGAAAGAAATGGTATAAAAGTAGAATTTATTGAATTTGTTCAAGGCAAATCTACAACAAACATAATTAATAAAATAAACAAATAATTATAATAAAGGAGTGTATTATGAAAACATTTACATTGGAACAAATTGCCCAAATTACAGGCGGAATGCTTACAAAAGCAGCAGATGTAGCAATAACAAATATTGCACCGCCTAAACTTGCAGATGAAGGCACATTAGCATTGGCTTTGGGTGAGGATGAGATAGCTAATTTATCGGAAACAAAAGCTAAAGCAGCACTGTTTTTTTTCATCATAAAACCATGATTCATCTTCTTCTGCTTCTTCAAAAACTACTTTATCTGATGCAATATACTCCGGAATTTCATCAATATTTTCAGGAACAAATCTCCACATATAGTGCATTTGGTCAGCTATGTCTATGACTCTTTTTCCTATGTTTTCACTCCAAAAGTTATTTTCGACAGTAAAATCTGCCTTTTCATCCCAACCCATATCAGTCACATCAAGGACAACTATCGTTTTAATTTTCATTTTTTTAGAATTCAGGTATTTGATAAGATGCTTTGCTCCTGTGCAGTTTTCTTCTTCGTCACCTGTGAATGCTACCAAAACATTATCAGGTAATGCGCCTTTTATCATAAGGTATAGAATTGACGTATTGGTTATAGAGTTGTCATAGGTACCGCATAGCATTTTATCATCTATAGAGGAAGAAAAGCATTTTGTTATGTTCTGCTCACAATCCACATGGCTAGAGACAACAGTTAATTCAATATCAAATAATTGTTCTAACGGTTTTGCAGAGTATAAATTGAAAAGCCCATCACAGTTTATTCTTCTGTATTTGCTGTCCCATAAAATCGAAGAAATAGCTTCTAGCCTATCTGTACTAGTAAATCTTTTTCCATTATCACGGTTGATCACCGACAGATTTTGTAAAATATCAAAAAGTTTCGCATCGACTTCCGAATGCTGTCTTTGCATTATTTCTTCTATCTGAGCAATCGTATTCACCAACGCTCCGTTATTGTCAACCTCAAAG
>CADBXV010000124.1 GCA_902798645.1 uncultured bacterium | reverse complement strand
CTTTGTCACCTTTTATTATTGATATTTTGGAAGAAAATAATACTGCTTTAATAAAAGCAGAATATTGCATAAAGGTAGATGAAAATTCTTTAAGAGAATATTTTAGCGAGTGTATATCTGATAGTAAAGAGGTCCGCGATATTTGTTCTAAAAAATTCAACGATATTTTAGGGCTTAAAATATATGCAATTAATCCCCAAAACCATATGGATTATCAAGAAAAAACAAAAAATGAATTAGAAGAACTTTTCCCGCAATATTTTATTTGTGCTGAGCGCGGTTTAGGAGAGGACAATAATTCTAAAAACACTTTGCCAGATACAGTTTCAAATTATTTCAAACAATCCCCTGAAGAACTTGATGAAGATAAGAATATTTATGAGCAGATACAAAAATTAAAAATAAAAATTAAAGAAGCAGAAAAAGATATTCAAAATACAAATGATTCATTGCTTAAAGAATTAATTGATAAAGCGATTGGATTTGGATATCCAAATTCTGAAGAACTACAAATTGGTGTAAATACCGATATTGATTTAGAGCAAGAGATAACAAATAATACAGAATTAGCATATATTTCAAATTATATAAAAGAAACCCTTCCGAATACTCATAACGGATTAGGATATAAAAATTTGTTAAAAATACAAATCAATCTTGCAAGTTTTGCCAAAATATTAAAAGATAAAAGTAAAGCCTGTATTCCTTTGCTATTTATTGAAGAACCGGAATCTCACATGCATCCACAAATGCAGCAGGCATTTGCACAATACTTAATAGATTTTATCAATAAAATATCTAATGTCCATATTCAAGCAGTTTTAACAACTCACTCTTCACATATTGCTAACACAACAGATTTTTCAAAAATAAGATACGCCAGAAAAAGGCTGTATGATGTAAAATTTAAGAATTTAGGCGATTTTGCGGAAGATAGCGAAGAAAACATAAAATTTATAAAAAAATACTTGACAATAAGCCGTTGTGATATGTTTTTTACAGATAAAATAATCTTTGTTGAAGGTGCATCCGAGCGTCTGTTAATACCTGACATGATAAAAAAGTGTGAAAAAGAAAAACTTTTTGATTCACAGAAGTATAAACTTCCAGCACAATATTATAGTTTGATTGAAATTGGTGGTGCATTTGCTCATAAGTTTATACCATTTGTAAATTTTCTTGATATACCTAGCCTAGTCCTTACTGATATTGATCCACTAAAAGAGGGTAAATCCTCAACAGTTAAAGAAGGCGAAACAACTTCAAATTCAACAATAAAATGGTGGTACAAAAAAATCAAAAATACAGATGAATGTAGTTTAGATGGTATTTTATTGCTAACTGATGAAGAAAGAACTATTAAAAAATGCCATTTGGAATTTCAGACAAAAGAAAATGGAACGTATAGCAAATCACTAGAAGAGGCCATTAGAAACGCAAATAGAACACATTATGGTATTAATGTTGATGCAAAAGAAGAAGATTTGGAATTTAAAGGAAAATCAAAGACAGAATTCGCACTTAATTTAATTTTAAATTATGCAGATTATTCAGTTCCACAATATATAAAACAAGGTCTTATATGGCTTAATGATGTAAAAGTTCTTTCTTAGGAGTTATATGGCAGAAAATTATAATAGAGCAAAAAAAGAAGCTGATAAAATAGAAGCAGAAATTATAGAAACCCTTAAAGAAGGAATTAATTTTCGAGTTGAAGCTGGTGCGGGTTCCGGCAAAACATATTCTTTAAATAAGGTTATTGAATGGCTTGATGCAAATAAGAGAAAGGAATTTAATAAAAATAAACAAAATGTGATATGCATAACATTTACTAATGCTGCTGTCGATGTCATAAAATCAAGAATCTCGTCAGATTCTTTTATAATACCTTCAACAATTCATTCTTTCGTTTGGAATGCGATTAGTCAATATCAATCCGCACTTATTGATTTAGTAAAAGATTATAAACGAAGCGAAGAAGAGGAAAATATTATAATAACAAAAGTACAATATACGC
>CADBXV010000123.1:2091-3044 GCA_902798645.1 uncultured bacterium | reverse complement strand
ATCTGATCCTGATTTTGTTCGAGCTCAAAAGGAATTAGACGAAATAAAAATGTTATTTGGTGATAGTGATTCAAAAGAATCAAGTTCCTTAACAGATTTGTTGCCGTCATTATTAAAGAACGGAGAAAACGTTTCTCCGGAAGTTATTCAAGCATTAATGATGCAATCTATAGTTCCTGATATAGTAAATATTGATAATTAGTATGAAAAAAGATAAATACTTGCAGGTTAAAAATGACTTTTTGTCAGGCAAAATAAAAGGTTGTAAGGCATATTTTGAAGCTCACGGGTATGATGTAGAATGTGCCTATGCAGATATTGTTTTGGGAAATTTGAGTAAAGCGGAAAAACGATTTCAAAAGACTGCAGATGTTGATACCAGAGCGCATTGGGGCTTGTTTTTACTTCAAATGCTTTCAGGTGATATTATATCTGCGCCGACTTATTTTGAAATAAGAAATTTTTTGGAGGTAGATTTAGGTATATTACTAACTTATTGCCAAGGGAATTATATAGAAAAAATTTTAAAAAATGTTGATTATATGGCAATGTATAATTTAGAATGTTATAAATTTATCGGCAGAGCCTTTTGGGCTCATAATTATATGCCTGCAGCGATGTTTTATTTACGTAAAGCATGTGAACGTATGTATAAAGATCCTGAATTACATTATCTTTTAGCGTATATAAATTGCTATAATATAAGGAATATTGAAGCTTGCAAAAAAGAATTAGACACTTGTTTGTGGATTTTACCCGAATACGGCCCTGCATGTATGTTGAAAGATAAATTAAAAAAAGAAAATTTAATATAATCTATCTTAATTTTTTTGCCAAAGACAAACCCGCAGGCAGAGGTAATACAATATTTTCATAATCAGGGTTTTTATCTATATCTTCTAAAAAAGTTTGAACTTTTTGGGCATGTGATATTACGTTGTCACACGCAATAT
>CADBXV010000123.1:0-2049 GCA_902798645.1 uncultured bacterium | reverse complement strand
ATGTGATATTACGTTGTCACACGCAATATATCCGCCAATATTAAGATGCGGTTGAATAAGATGAAAAAAATCAATATATTGTCTTTTGTTTGCATCAACAAAAGCAAAATCAATTTTATAATCTTCCGGCAAATGCTCTAAAATTGTTGCGGCATCCCCTTGTTTTATTGTGATAATATCTGATACCCCGCATTTTTCAAAATTTTCTTTGGCAAGTACTATTCGTTTATCGTAAAACTCAATTGTGGTAAGTTTTCCGCCAGTTTTTTTTAAGGCTTTGCCAAGCCAAATGCCGGAATATCCGTTTGAAGTGCCGACTTCCAGTACATTTTTAAATCCGCCGTCAACAATAAAATTATACATAAATTCCGCAGTTACCCGAGATATATTCCAAAAATCACGTTGCGTTTTTTCCAATTCTTTCAGGGTGTTTTGGGTAATATTGTCAAATTTGTCTATTATATTTATCATAGTTCCTTCTTAAAATTTGTAGCATTACTATTATATATTAAATAGACGGATGTTCAAGTTTGATGTTGACACCATAATCAAGTGGTGATATAAATATATTGAAATATTATTAAGAAATGGGGAAAATATGGGAAGATGCAGTATTGAACATAATCAACTTGAGAAATTGTATAATTATGCAAAAGAGATATATGCAAATATGAATTTACTAAAAGCTTTTTGCGAAACTAACAAAAGTTCGGAAAATTTATACATTATAAAACCGCTCGTAGAATACACATACAAAACCTCGGATAATCTTTATGCAAATTTAATTGAGATGAATTGTCATAAGGAAACTATTTTATAGTTTCAACCTTGTCAACTACAACAATTGCTCTAACGGGGAGTTCTAACGGACTTGTTTTTACAATATCTTTTGTTTCCGTATCAACAACCGAGTACATCCCTGAGCGTGCGTTTGTAATCATTATCATCCCTGTGTCATCAATAGGAGTTATATTTGTGGCAAAGGAATTAGTATTTAAATATAGAATATCCGTAATAACGTCATCTTGCGCATCCAAAACTTCTAATAAATTGTCCTGTGCACCCAAAATATATAATTCATTTCCTTTTGCATATAATTTAACCGGCTTTTCGCATACTTCCAATTCTTTCAATAAACCTAATGTAGCGTAATCCACAATGGCTAAGCGATTTCTTGTACGGCTGATTACATATATTTTCCCGTTTATATATGCAATTTCGGAAATATTCGGAAAAGAACCGATATTTTTTAATAAATAGTTATTATCTAATTCAATTGACCAAATGTCATTTTTATTTCTGTCAACATAAAATATTTTTGTACCGTCTTCGCTTAATGTAAGTTTTTCGCATTTACCGTTAATTTTTAATTGCTTTTTCAAAGTCATTGTTTCCAAGCTGAAAACATAAATACTCGAAGCATCTCCTGATGAAATATATGCGACTTTATTATTATTATCTATTAAAATTTGCTCCGGAGTTGAGTCAAAATGAACATTTTTTATTACTTTTTCATCCATTAATGAGATTATGCTCATTGTGTTTGAATCAAAATATGTAACAAGTAAAAACTTCCCGTCAACGCCTTTCATATCATTAATAATAAAATTTTGTTCAAGCGCATAAGACGGAGTTTTCGTATCAGAACTTACTACTTGAATATTTTTATTTACTCCCGGCGCAATATAAAAAGTTTTCTTATTTAATTGTTCAACGGGTTCTGTACGTTTTTGACCAATAGCTTTAACGTTATTAATTCTTAAGCCTGTATCTTGAGTTGTAGAAACATCAATATCACCTATAATGCCTTTTAAAGTCTCAGGTAAAACCAAGCCTTTAGGTAATAAAATTTCCTGCGGCAACAGACCTGATTGCAATTCATCAGGCGGGTTTGTGATATTTATAACTGTTTTTTTACCGTTTGTATTGATAACTTTTAGCAGAACATACCTGTTATTTAAAATAACCATATCAGGCTTTTGCTTCATCCCTTGCCCAAGCGGATAAGTGCTTTTTATCCCGAGGGTTTCCACATTTTCCGGTTTTGAA
>CADBXV010000122.1 GCA_902798645.1 uncultured bacterium | reverse complement strand
GTTAAAACAAGTTTCTAATCCAAGTATAATCCTAAGATTATAATACATTTGTGTATCAAGTTTCACAAGCAATATCAACCTATGAAAAATGTTGTACTTATTACCTAAATTTGCTATAATTTTTTTTGTCGCAGGGTTCCAAAATAGTAACCTTATCGACACCATAATAGAAGTAGGTTGGGGGTTCTACCTCAACGATAATAAATTTGTTGGGCTGAAAGCCCAACCTACACGCTGTCGGATACACAGGTAAGCTTGTTTACGATAAATCAAAACCTGACGGAACTATGCTTAAATTAATGGATGTATCAAAAATAAATTCTTTGGGCTGGAAAGCAAAAACTGATTTAAAAGAAGGCTTAAAAATTGCATACAAAGATTTTCTGTCAAAAGAGATATAATTTTATAAATATGGAATTCCGTATAAGAAAGGTTATAATGCTAAAACACAATATTTTCAGAGAGAGAGAGAGAGAGAGCATCCTCTACAAGCTGTGATTCTCAAAATGTTTTTGACGAGATTATATCATTAGGCACTAATTGCCAAGTTGCATATTCTGCAGAAGCAATTTTTGGATACCCTTTTAAGTCAAATTTGTTTAATTGGGTTTCAATAAAAGATGTTAATTCTCTTATAAATTTTCTAAAAAATCCGGATTTACTTCTTTCTAAAGGTATTTCATTAGATTATAATTCTGCAATGTATAATGATAATGCTTTATTGTTTGCTTATCATACAAAAATGGATGCAAGAAAATTGATAAATTCTGATGATGATACGGTGAAAAAAGACACAGAGGAAGTTCTGTCACGATTTAATTATTTGCGCAATAAATTTTTAAATACTCTTAAATCCGATACTAAAAAGCTTTTTGTTCACAGATTCAATAATAATACATTAAAAAATAATGTTAATGATGTAATAAAAAATTTATCTGAATGTATGGATTTGTTAGTTTACAATAAAGAATCAAAATTATTAATAATATTTGATAAAGAATATTTATCAGACTATAAACTTAATATTCCTCATAATGTTATTATTAAAATTGTTGATAAAACTGTAAATTCGGATCTTATGCATGATTTATGTTTTGATACGTGGCTTTCTATATATAATAAGTTTATATTTCCTTCCTATAGTAATAAATATAAAAAAAATATCAAAAAGTTTAAAATCAAACGAAAGTTAGAGCTAAAATTCATAGAAAAAATTTTTTCTATTAAATCAAGCAGGGAAATTGGCTATAAGAATCTGACTATTTTTGGATTTACTATCAAAATAAAGTCAGTAGGGTGGGCAAATGCAATAAAAGAGATATTTTGAGCTGAGCAAACGTACATGCCCACCAAAATAATTTTAAAAATCATGTTAAAATAACTTTATGTCAAATTATATCAGATTTTATAACAATACGTACAATTATGTATTCGTTACTATTGTTACGTACAATCGTAAATCTATATTATTAGATAATATTGATTTATTAAGAAATTCTTTTAAATTTGTTTTAAATAAATACAGTTTTGAAATATTTGCGTGTATTATACTAAAAGACCATTTGCATATGATTCTAAAAATGGAAAATCCGCATGATTATTCAGAAATAATACGATTGTTGAAATATAATTTTTCAAGAAAAATGTGTAAGAATGTACGTGTATCACAAAGTAAATTACATAAGAGAGAAAAAGGTATTTGGCAAAGGAGATTTTGGGAACATACAATAAGAAATGAACAAGATTTAAATACACACTTGGATTATATTCATTACAACTCATATAAGCATTATCAAATTGCGCCTGAAAATTGGAAGTTTTCTTCTTTTAAAAAATTTGTTGATTTAGGTTATTATGAACCGAATTGGTGTAATTTTGAAAATAAAAATAATATTTTTGAATTAGATTTTGAATAAATATTTGGTGGGCATGAATATTTGTTTTATCTTAAAAATCTACGTTTAAAACATTTGCCCACCCTACCACTGGTTAAAGAAAAAAGTTTGGAATATGTTTTTCGTAAAAAAACACGATATGGTTAAATGCTTTTTAAGAATTGGTTAAT
>CADBXV010000121.1 GCA_902798645.1 uncultured bacterium | reverse complement strand
AATGTGTTGCATTCTATCCCGAAATCCGTACTTGCCATAGGTCTATGATAAGTTATTACACCTGTTTTTTTGTAAATCATCAACAGTAGTGCCGTAACATCAGAAAACCCGCAAAACGGCTTCGGGTTGGCTTTTATTAAATCATAATCAATTTTGTTTATGAGCCTGATTGCACCATATCCTCCTCTAGCACAAAGTATAAGCTTAATCTCATCATCTTCAAAAAATCTGTGAAGCTCATTAATTTTATCCTCGTCACTTCCTGCAAGATAGCGATTTTTGTCAAAAATATTCTTTGAAAGTTTAACCTTGAACCCTAAAGCTTCAATGTTAGCTTTAGCACGCTCGACTTTTTCTTTTTCGCAATCACCTGATAAAGCGATTATTCCGATTGTATCACCACTATTTAACATAAAGCTATTATATATTTTTTGTTAACTTTTGTAAACTTAAACTAATAAAAAAAGGCAATTTTTTTTATTCAGAATACTTTATATATATGTATAGAGAAATAATAGGTATAATATTATGGGCAATCCTTTCAAATTATCAGCAATAGGCGCAAATGATTATAACTTTCTGGGCCGTTCCAAAGGAATTAACTCATTCCCGACGACCTTTACAAATCCTTTAAAAACAGGTGAGAACTACGGTTTAGAGCAAAGAATGGCTTCACAAAACAGAGAACTCACACCTAAACAATTTGATATTGAGGCAAAGGGAAGCACATATTTAAATGGTCGCGGTCATTCTGAATACGGAGCTTTTCCTCCATATTTAGCATAGCATTATAGGGTGCAATTATTTGCACAAAAAAATATAAATAGCAAAAAAAAGACCACGGAAAGGTCTTTTTTTTGTAAACAAATGTAACAAAAAATTTAATGTGTGAAATTGAAGATTTTTAAAATACTTTTTATATATGTACAGAGAGTAAAAAGGTATATTAATGGTAAACGCAATTCCAAGCAATTATCAATATGGCAATTATGAGTTCGGCAGGAACAATCCTTTCGGACGTATAAACGGTGTCGAACCTCGTGTAGGCGGAACACCTTCGGTTGATAATTCGTACGGAATTTCTATACCTGAAAATTTCGGTTTTGTAGAGAACGAGATAGGTAACCCTGTTTCACTCGGGCAAGATGGATACGGTTTAGCTCATAATAATGGAGCAGGGCATAAACTGCATTTGATAGGATAATATAAGAGAGTAGAATAATATGTGGAAAAGACCTTTGATAGGTCTTTTTCTTATAATTATTGTGTTTCAGAAATAAATGTAACAATTTTGTAACAAAAGTATATTTATTCCTAAAGTTTTTCAAAAAAATGCCGATATATATATTACGAAAGGAAAATACATTTACAGGAAAGGACAAACGGATATGTTGAAAAAGATAGCAACCCCAACGAATAACATTTTTTGCGGTGTTGAATTTATATTAAGAGGGGCAAAAAAACGAAGGGCAATGGCAGTATCAAATGCAGTTGCAATAAATGCCGAGTCAGGAATTCAGACAAAGCTTCAGGCAGTAAAGGGATAGATAGAGAAAGCCTAAAGCGTATCTGTTCGGTAAATAAGCAGAGAGTATAAACAATCCTTCGTCAAAAAAGACGAAGGATTTGTAGTTTCATAAAATATTCCTTTTACAAAATTTTTATTTATGATAATATGTAAATGATAAAACAAGGAGACATGGCCGAGTAGGCTGAAGGCGGCACCCTGCTAAGGTGTTATGTGGGGCAACCTGCATCCTGGGTTCGAATCCCAGTGTCTCCGAATTTAAAAAGCCTGTAGTATTTACTACAGGTTTTTTTGTTACATGTAATTTTTCTGATAGTTTGAGATTGTATTTTTTTGTCCGTTTTGCTCAGAAGGTGTATTTTTTTGAGTAGTTTGCTTGGAAGAAAATAAGGGTAGGTTGGGCATACTTGCCCAACACCACTAAATTCTAGCAATCGGAAAGCGATTGAGAATCTGAAAATCAAACTGCTCCAAAAGTGACTTTTCTTGCACTTATTTACTCATTTTTTGCACTATTCTTGCACCCTTTTCCCAACCTACAAGCTTTTTCCGCATCCTCAATAGGTAATTTGAAATAATTGATTATATTCGAAAATTTTGATAAAATTAGCATATGAATAGCTTAATTGAAGTAAAAAATCTTATATACGAAATCAGAGGATATAAGGTCATGTTAGATAGTGACCTTGCAGAACTTTATGAAGTTCAAACTTTCAGATTGAATGAAGCAGTGAAACGTAATATCGAACGATTCCCAAGTCATTATATGTTTCAATTAACAAAAGATGAGTACAAACTTTTGACATCGCAAATTGCGATATCAAAAAAAGGACGAGGCGGAAGAAGAACAATGCCGTATGTTTTCACAGAACAAGGTGTTGCGATGCTATCTTCCGTTCTTAATTCTGCAAGAGCTATTCAAATAAATATCAAAATCATTGATACTTTTGTTCAAATGCGTCAATGGGCATTGGATAATAAAGAACTGACAAAACGAGTTGCTGATATTGAAAACTATTTAATGAATTATGCAAAAGATAATAATAAAGAGATAGAAAAAATATACGAAGCAATTGATTTATTAATGGACAGAACGAAACCAAGAAAAATAGGGTTTGAGGTAAATGAAAAATAGAAGTTTAATTATACTTATGTTAACAATAGTTATAACAACTATACCTACATTCGCAAAATATTATTGCGAAAGTGATGAACTGATAGGAGAATACATTCCAAATTTATCTGAAGCTTGCGGACATTGGAAAGATATTGATATGGGAGGTATGTATAACACTTGTGTTTCAGCTAATAAAATGGGAGAAAGAGCTTTTAAAGCAGGGCAGTGCGAGTTGATAATTGAAAAAACATATACTAAAGGTAATGAATTATGCGTTGACCAAATTACACAAAAGACAAAAAGGGTAATCGGTACTGCATGTGTAGGCAAGTAAACATGAATAATAAATATATTAATTCTAAAATAATATTTTATTTACCTGAAATAATAATTTTTTGTATATATTTTATTGTCTATTTTTTTGCTTCAATCAAAGAACAAGGTTTTTTACTTGGTGGTTTAATGTTTGGAGGAGTAGGTTTTATATTTTTTATAATAGAACACCGAACGGATTTAGTATTAGATAAAATAAATAATATTATTTTCATTAGAAATAAGATGTTATTTCTTAACAAATATATCATTAAAGAACAATTCGCACTTTCTGATATGTCAAATGCAGATATTATAACTATCACAAATTACGATTCAAAAGAAAAACGATATAGTTATACATACAAACTAAGAATTTTAAAAAAAGATGGAACAATTTTTTTACCATTTGGAGGTTGGTCAGACAACAGTCAGAAAAAATGGCAAGAAATGGCAGATAAAATAAACCATTTTAATCAATCACATGAACCTGTGCTTATAATTACAAGAAAACCATTCTTTTTTAGACTATGCTTTGGAGTTTTATTTGGATTTTTCTATTTTCTCGTTGGTATGGGTATTATATTTCCAAAAGAAATCGAGCCTATAATTTATCATATGCTTAATATATTATTCTCAATCAATGGATATCATCAATAATATTAATAATTCTCAAAATCTCTGTTCATTCTTCTCAAACCGCCTGTTATTTTACA
>CADBXV010000120.1 GCA_902798645.1 uncultured bacterium | reverse complement strand
AATAAAAAAAGAAAAAAATGGTGAAAGAAACAGGAATTAGTAAAAGTACCTAATCCAAAAAAATTAAATTATCCAAACAAGGTCAGTTTTTAGACTTATTTAAATAAATAAATAACTTCTATAACTTTTTTAATTAATCTCATAATGGTAAATAATAAACTATTTAATTACGTAAATTTAATACTGTGGATGTCGTGGTTTCCTGCATTCCTTTGTCTCCTTTTTTAAAGCAAAAGTAAGTTAGAGCTAGAGCAGCAACAACAGCGACAGAAGCAAGAATAATTGCAACAATGCCTCCAGCTCCTAATTTTCCGCCTTTATTATGAATAAACCTTCTGATATATGTATTTTTATTTTCATCATTATAATTTATTATTGTACTATTTGCATTTTCATCAAAACGGATAATTAAAACTTCATCGTCAATAACCGACATTGCATTTGCCAAACTGAAGTTAGTGTTTTTAATTCCAAGGCAACTTAAGGTATAATTATTTCCAGTTATATCAATAATATTACATTGCAATACTTTTTCTTCAGTTTTGTTTCCATATTCTACAGGAATAGACAAATTTAAATCGCCTTTTCCAAATTTAGGTTTAGGATCATTTATAACACCGGATATATTGAATATTAGATTTTCTCCCTGAGTAATTTTAGGAGACTCTAAAGTATATAATGTTGAATTCAATAAATGGTCGTATTTATTTCCGATTCCTTGTATGCTATCCAAATATTGTGCTATGAAAGGAGAATAACTTGCACTAATGAAAGAATTATTTCGCGAAGAGAATTCGAATTGATTATGAATTTTGATATTATTAATATTTTGATTTGAATTTGCCTGAGCCTCACATGAATATGCATGCAAATCACCTTTAGCTGCATATTCGACTAATTCGCATTCTGCGTCTTGTGTTTCTAATAATCTTAGTACTCTTCTAGAAGTAAGTTCAACCGGGAATTTTACTTTTTTTGCGCCTGCATATGTATCATAAAGACCGAAATAAATAAAGAATGTAACAATTTTTTCTACTATTTTGACATGACTTAATCCGACCAATATAACCATGTTTTTTTCTTCGGAAGTAGTATCTTCAGTTTTTGGAGTAACATCTTCGATAATTGTACTCTTGGGATTTTCAGCAAGATTGGTTGTTTTTATTTCTTCATCAGGAGAAGAAGTTGTAGAAACATCCTCTTGATTAGATGGAGTAGTAGTTGTCTCAGGTTCATTAGTTATTTGTTCTGGTGAAAATGAAGTACTAAAAACTTTTTCGGTACTTTCTGGAATAAAAGCATTTTCTTTAGTATCAGATTTAAGAAGGGTTTGCTCTTTTGTATCTGCTTCAACTATTGAATTTGTAGGTTCAACATTAGAAGTAGAAGGTATTTCTATATCATAAGAAGTCTCATTTTCAAAACTAGCTTCTAAAATACCCAAATAATCATCATCGCATTGCTCTTCATAATCTATTGTTTCGTTAAAGCGTGTAAATGCATCTATTTTATCAGAGGTAATTTCGTTTTCAACATTGGGGTCATTTATGACATAATCAACATAACTATAAAATGCGGAGTCAGCAACCATTAATGCATGACTGCAATTTGTTGAGTTGTACATATTATCTTCATCAATACAGTCGCAGGAAAGGGCAACAAACTTTTGATCGGTTCTTGTTGGATCAAATGAATACGTTGAATTTTTGCCTAACCTTGAACAAAATTCAACTAACTTTATTTTATTAGTTGAATTATTTTTTTTAATATCATATATCCATTTAAGTCCAGAAATAAGCGGAGACCAATTAGGAACAGTGCCATCTCCTCCTTTCCTTTGAGTAATGAAGTCTTTACTCCAGTCATTTTTATCAAAGATAAAAGCATCATGAGAAGGATGAAAAGTAGAGTATATAATATCAACATCAACAGTTGGTGTTGGCAAATCTTTTGTTATAGATATTTCTTCGAAAAAATCAATTTGCTTTTTTGGAGTTGCTTTATATTTTTCTTCTTGTTCATAAAAGCTTGAATCGACATCACCAAATGTTCCATTGTAGTTTTTATTGTTCCAATTTGTTTTAAACCATTGCAACTTTTCACTTGATTCATTAAATGGGAATAATACATGGGTCCAAAACGTCTGATCTAAGCATTGCTTTTCACTATTGTCACAATCTTTTTGGTAAAACAAATTCGAATCATTAAGACCACAATATGAATCAAAATCGTTCGGGAGATTACCATCTGCATCACGAGTTTCTTCTATTGCCAGC
>CADBXV010000119.1 GCA_902798645.1 uncultured bacterium | reverse complement strand
AAAGGGTTGAGCGAATTTAAAGTAATTTATAAACATGCATTGAGGAATGCTATTAACCCAATGATAACTCTTTTAGGGTTTGAGTTTGCAGGATTGTTAAGCGGCGCTGCGCTAACTGAATATGTATTCCAGTATCCGGGACTGGGAAGATTAATACTTGAAGCGGTTATGAAATCAGATATAAATTTGGTTATGGCTTCATTAATGATGGGTACTATAATGCTTATTTTGGGAAACTTAATATCAGATATTTTGCTTATGCTGACAGATCCGAGAACACGTAACAGCAAGGAGGCGAAATAAGTGGAAGTTATCAGAAAAATATTCCAAGATAAATTTGCCGGAATTGCTTTTGTTGTACTTGCATTCTTATACTTAATTATTCTTTTTGCCGATTTTATTGCACCGTATTCAAGCAGTTATTCAAATCGTGATATGGCTTATGTACCGCCTTCTCCGATATATATGATTAATGAAGAAGGCAAATTATCATTGCCTTATACATATAACTATATAAGGGAATATGACTCTGATTTAATGCAGACGGTGTTTAAACAGGACAGAACAAAAAAATATTTTATAAAACCTTTTGTTAAGGGTGAAAAATATAAATTTTTAGGAATTATTCCTACTCACAGACATTTATTTGGGGTAAATAAAGGCGGAGAATTACATCTGTTGGGAACGGATATTAACGGTCGAGATGTCTTTTCAAGACTGCTCTTTGGCGGAAGAATATCAATGACAGTAGGTTTTCTGGCATTGTTAATAGTTTTTCCTATAGGACTTTTATATGGCGGAATTTCCGGATATTTCGGCGGATTTGTTGATATATTAATGATGAGATTCGCTGAAGCGGTTATGGCAATTCCTAGCTTTTATCTTTTGATTATACTGGCGGCAATTCTTCCTTCCGGAATGACAAGTGTACAGAGATTTACTTTGATTGTTGTAATACTTGCGTTAATGGGCTGGGCAGGATTTGCCAGAGTTGTAAGGGGTATGGTTCTTTCTATAAAGCAAGAAGACTTTGTTCAGGCAGAAAAGGTTATGGGTGCATCCAGCTTGAGAATTATTCTTAAACATATTCTTCCTCAAACAACAAGCTATGTAATAATTGTAATGACATTGAGCGTTCCTTCTTATATATTGGCGGAATCCGGCTTAAGCTTTTTGGGGCTTGGAATCCAACAGCCTGATGCAAGCTGGGGAAATATGCTTAAAGAGGCTCAGGAATTTACTAATATTTTATACAGACCATGGTTGTTAATGCCCGGCGGACTTATTTTTATTGCGGTTTTATCATTTAACTTATTAGGTGATGCAATAAGAGATATTTTGGATCCGAAATCAAATGTTAGGAAGTAATCATTTTCAGAATTCTCTAAATAATCTGAGGAATCCTGTTTCTTGTGTGGTAGTTTATTATCTTAGTTGCAAATTAAAAATGTTTATATTATATTGTCACTTGTAGAGTGCTTACGCCAATATGTCACACTACGTGCTTATAATGGTTTGAAAGTCGATATCAAACACATATAGAGCAAAAAAGAAAAGGAAAAAATTATGAACTTAAAAAACAAACAAGAAATTATTGCAAAATTTGGTGCTAATGCTAAGGACACCGGTTCTGCAGAAGTACAGATTGCAATGCTAACAAAGAAAATTTCTGAACTTACAGAACACATGAAATCAAACAAGAAAGACTTTGCAACAAAAAGAGGTCTTTTGATGATGGTTGGTAAAAGAAAAAGAATGCTTTCATTCTTAAAAGACAGAAATTTAGAAGGATACAGAAAGTTAATCAAGGATTTAGGAATCAGAGGTTAATTTTAAGTACCATCAAAAGTTCAATAGAAAAAGAGTCCGAAAGGACTCTTTTTTTATTAAATCTTGTCTAAAACTTGAACAAAAATAATACTCTAAAAGATTGATTGATAATTCTGTAAAAAGTAATATCATATATAAGGAAAGGTAAGTTTTAGTGAAAAATAAACAAATATTAAAAAAACGCATTCAACAAAAAGAATTACAAATCAAAAAGTTACATTTACACCAATCTTCATCTGATGTTTGCAATCAGTTATTTAATACTTTAATTTTAGAAAAAGCTATTTTAAAAAAAGAACTGGAAGATCTTGAGAAAAATCCTGTTATAGAAGCGGTAAAACAAATTCTTCCTAAACGCAAAAAGCTTATTTGTGACTATTTTAAAACTTAAATTTCTTCTTTTTTGCATTTAGTTTTTATTTATGCTAAAATCATTAAGAAGGGGAAATATGCAATTAGATTTAGGCGTAAAAAAATCTATAAGAGGTGCGATAGGGGAAGAAAGACCTTTCCGGTTCAACAAAAACATCAATATTTGCAAAATCATTTCCTGATAGATTTTTTAATGTAGGAATTGCTGAACAAGACCTTATTACTACGGCACTGGGTTTATCATTAACAAACAAAATACCGTTTGTAGCTACATTTGCGGTATTTGCTACAGGAAGAACTTATGATCAAATAAGAAATTCTGTGTGTTATCAAAATGCTAACGTCAAAATTATTGGTGCGCATGGAGGTATAACTGTAGGTGAAGACGGTGCCAGTCATCAGGCATTGGAAGATGTTTCTCTTATGCGTGGGCTTCCAAATATGACGGTTATTTGTCCGGCTGACTATGAACAAGCAAGACAGGCCGTTAGATTTGCATATAATCATAATGGCCCTGTTTACATTCGTTCGTCAAGAATAGATGTTCCTTCTATTTTTGATGAAAACTATAAATTTGATGTAAATAAAGCTTTAGTATTAAAAGACGGAGCTGATATTTCTATTTTTGCGACCGGTGATATTTTATCAGAAGCTGTTGGTGCAGTGAATATGCTTTCAGAAAAAGGCATTAATGCTGAATTAATTAATGTACCAGTTATTAAACCTCTTGATTCGGATACAATATTAACTTCCGTAAAGAAAACTAAACTTGCCGTAACTATAGAGGATCACTCAATAATAGGAGGTTTAGGTACTGCGGTTGCTGAATGTTTATCAGAAAATTGTCCTTCAAAACTGTTAAGAATAGGCATAAATGACGAATTCGGTCAAAGCGGTACACCTAACGAATTGCTTAAGTATTATAAATTAGATGCTCAAAGTATCGCAGATAGGATTATAGAATTAAAAAAATGATACAATTAAGATCGGTAACAAAAAAATATAAAAATAATTATGCACTAAAAAACATAAATCTTGATATATTATCAGGAGAGTTTGTTTTTATAACAGGTGCCTCAGGAGCAGGAAAATCAACTTTGATGAAAATGCTCTATAAAGAAGAAACGCCAACTACGGGCACAGTACTTATAGGCGGTATAAATATAGCAAACTTACCTCCGGAAAAAGTTCCTAACCTGCGGCGTTGTATGGGAATCGTATTTCAAGATTACAAACTGTTACAAAACCAAACTGTGTTTGATAATATAGCTTACGTAATAAGAACTTTGGGTATAAGTTCATCTGATATAAGGACAAGAGTTAATGGCGCTTTAAAAGTAGTAGGTTTGCTTGATAAGGCAAAAGCAAAACCAAGTGAGTTATCCGGTGGTGAACAACAAAGGGTAAGTATTGCTCGTGCGCTTGTTAACGGACCTCCTTTGCTTATAGCTGATGAACCTACAGGAAACTTAGATCCGAAAAACTCATTAGAAGTTATGCAAATATTAGAGCAAATTAACCAAAGAGGGATAACGGTTATTGTGTCAACTCACGATTATACGCTTGTTGACCGCTTTAGAAAACGTGTACTTACGTTAGATAACGGTGAAATAGTACGTGATGAACAGGCAGGTACTTATGGAAGATAGCAGACAACAATTAAAGAAAACGGTTAAAAAGCATATTCCTAAGGATTGGCTTTGTGAAATTCGTATTGCATACAGAATTATTATGGAAGCTGTTAATGATATAAAAAGAACAGGTATAATTAATCTTGTTATAATTACAACAATGGCTGCCATTTTAACATTGTTTGGTGTATTGTTTAGATTTACGCTTTCAATGTCTACTTTTGCAAGTGAACTCGGTAATGTTTTAGAGATTTCTGTTTACTTAAAATCAGGAACTTCTCCAAGTATTGTAAAAGATAGAATAAAAGAGATTAAGCATGTAAAAAGTGTAACATTAAAGACAAAAGATGA
>CADBXV010000118.1 GCA_902798645.1 uncultured bacterium | reverse complement strand
AACATAAGACGCGTAAATATCTTGCGCCATTACTTGCGCGCAAAGAATAAATGATATAAACAAAGTGAAAAACTTGTGAAATATTCTCTCCATCCCGAAAATTCCTAATAAAAATATTATAGAGCCATAAAGCATTTTATACAAGTAAAATTTATGTTAGTATTAAATAAAAAACGGAGTAAGTAATGAGCAAGCCAAATTTTAAAATCGGTATCGGGTACGATTTACACAGATTAGAAGAAAATCGTAATTTAGTTATAGGCGGAGTAAAAATCCCTTACGAAAAGGGGTTATTAGGTCATTCCGATGCTGATGTACTTGTTCACGCAATTATTGACTCACTATTAGGAGCTATTGCACTACCTGATATTGGGACACTTTTCCCTGACACGGATGAAAAATACAAAGGCGCAAACAGTATTGAGCTGCTAAAAAAAGTTTATAAAATGGTGAAAGAAAAAGGATTTTCAATAGTGAATCTTGATTCTAATATAATTGCTCAAGCTCCCAAAATGATGCCTTATATTCCTAAAATGAAAGAAGTTTTATCTTCTGTTTTAGAATTAGAAATTGAAAATATTTCAATCAAAGCTAAAACAAAAGAACATCTTGACTCCGTCGGTGAAAAAAGAGCTATTGAAGCTCAAGCTGTTGTAATGGTTTATAAATCTTAGACAGATACAACAACTTGTCCGACAACTTTACCTGCAATAGTTTTAATTCTGTTGTCGTACTTTATATCACCCCAGCCAAGACGATTAATTATTTCAAACAATGCAAATCTTCTTGCCTCAGTAGAAGCGTCATTAATTTTAACAACAAAAGCATTACATTCTTTAACATTTAATACAACGCATAGTCCGCCTGCTCCTACTTTTGCAATAAGATTCTCTGTTTTAGAAATAATTTCCGTATCAGTTCTGTTTTCACCGCCAAATATATACGGATTGGCTTTTATAGCCTGAAGAAGCTGAGGGTATTTAAGCAAACTTACAAAACCTTGTGCTAAATTTTTAAGAGGCATGCTGACAATCGGGACTCCGCAACCGTCTGTCGTCATAGGATAATCTTTAGTTACACCGCATAAATTATATATTTTTTCTTTCACAGCAACTTGAAGCGGATGAGTCGGTTCTTCATAAGTATTTACATCCCAACCGTTTGCCAAACATAGAGCCAAGAAACCCAAGTGCTTACCTGAACAATTGTTATGCAAAGGAGTAGGTATATCACCTCTTACTATCATTTTGTTTTGCATACTCTTTGACAGTGGTGCGTGAACTCCGCATTTAAGCCACATGTCATTGATTCTTAGATTTTTCATAATTTTTGTAGCAACTTTTATATGACAATCTTCTCCGGCATGAGATGCACAGCAAAAAGCAAGCTCTTCAGGAGTAAGTTCTATACCGTAATCTACCAATAAAGTTCCCTGTAAAGGTTTCGCACAAGAACGCAAGAAATATGGAGTATTATGATCATTATCAGGTGAAAAACCTTTAATAGGTTTTGCTGTTACCCATACTCCAGTATGCAATTCTTCTATTAATCCGTCTCTTACATACTCAACTTTTAGCATTTTATTCTTCCGATTTATGATCTTTTATAAACGTCAATATCGCATCCATTTTTTGACGCAAAATTTCGTTTTCTTCTTTTAATCTTGTATTTTCAACTCTTATGTCAAAGCTTTCTTTTTCAAGTGCAATATTCGGCATTTCTTCAGGATTCAGTGAAAAACGTTTTCCTGCTTCTTCTTTCATGAAGATAATACTTTTAACATCAGTCTCTTTGACAAATCCCATCTGAACCATGAGTTCAGCAATAAACACATGTTTACCGGAGTCCCTTATTTCCTGTTGTTTATTAAGAACTTCATCCAGTTGTTCAATAGTCATTTTACCTGCACGAACCAAATATTCACCTGTTCTGTAATTCCCGGCTATAAACCCTGCAATTGCACTTACAAGGTTTGGTACTTCTGCTGAAAATAATTTTGATTTTTTGCAGAAGGTAAAAGCTTTTGCAACTTCTTCCATTGTTAGATTATTTTCAATTGCTATTTCAATCAATGACATCCCTTTTGTACAGCAATTCAAAAAGTCATAAATGCTTTCATCGTAACCGGACTCTTTTGTAAACAATTCATTTTGTCCGAGTTCAGAAAGCGAAGGCTTATAAACATGGAATAAATCACCTTCTTCAACATCTAAAAATTCGTTACTCAAATACTGATTAAGGTCATTTGATAAATTCAAGAAAATTACTTGCTTAATCCAAAGCGGATATGAACACATCTTTTCCATATAATCAAAAAATAAACTCTTGCTCATTGAAAATAACCCTTCTTTTATATGATGTAACAAAATAAATT
>CADBXV010000117.1 GCA_902798645.1 uncultured bacterium | reverse complement strand
TTTGGCAGACGGTGGCTTGTTTCTAATAATCCGCTAACGGAAACCATGTGCACTTTTTTGTTTTTCCCTTCATTTACCCCTCTGTCAAATCGTTTTATTCCAAAATATCCGGAACAAATTTTGGAATCGAAAAGTTTTGTTTCACTCATCTTTATTCCGCAATCTTTTGCAACAAGTGAATATTTATATTCTTGCTCTCCGATATTTTTAGGATCCTGCGAGGACGGGAATTTTATTATCCAATCTTCACTGTTTATTTTTGTCAAAATCTTTGGTCTTGCTCCGCCTGACGAACCGCCAAGTTTAAATAATTCATCCAAATTATCAGAATTTTGTGACTCTAATATTTTTGAGCATTCAGTAGCAAGTTTGTCATAATCAGATTCATCTTGCGATGTTTCAAATATGTGTTCAGGCTTATAAGTTAACGCTCCCATTCCGCTTTCTTGTACAACTGCAAGTCGGTTTAAATTATCAATTTTGCTCGGATTAATCTTGTTTTTAAGTAAAAGTCTGTCAACAAGTAATCGCCCCCAACCGTCAGGTAAACTGTCATTAAATACCCCGAATAACCCGTCAAACGGTTCAAATTTTGGTATAAATACTTTTTTTTGAAGCGGCAGCGAAAACGGTGAAATACTAAAACTTGTTGCGAGCCATTCACTATCGTATTCAAAAGCCACAAGCCTATCCGGAGTTTTTGCCAAAGTTCCTACTAATTCATCATTATAAAAAACTTTAAGGTACTTGTAATTATCCATTTACCCCTCCATTGATTACCTCATCAATCGAAGCATAAGTTTTTTGTGTAAATAAATTTTCAAAGTCATTATCTAAATCAAGAGCAATAGCAATTTTAATAAAAGATTGCAAAGAAATCTCGTATTTTGTTTCAAATCTTTTAATACTGCCAAGACTAACTCCGGATTTTTGCGCTAAAACTTCCTGCGAAATTTTTAACTTTTTTCTGTGCTCTTTAATTTTATCTGCAAAACATTTAGCAATTTCATTAGGAGTTTTTTGGTTTAAAAATAAGTTGTTCATAGATAATATATTAACCGATTTTATCAAAAATATCAATATATAGATAATATATTATCTAATCATAAAACAACATCAAAGTTTTATTATGATGTATTTTTAGGGGTAAATATTTGCAACTTTTGACAATTTTAAACTGCATTTAAAATTTTATTACACTTCATAAGTTGTACCGAAATTAAAGAATCCGTTTTCTTTTGAATAACCTATTTTTATATCCAAATCCGGCATTGCGTTCCAACCTTTTTCGGCTACTTTGTCCAGCAAATCTTTTACATAGTTAAAAGCAGCACCTTTAAAATCTACACCAACAGATGTTGCATTCTCGATACCTTCTTTTAATAATTCATTTACCCCTTGTCCGTCAGCAGTATAGTACTCTCCGTCTTTGAGTATTAATTCTGATAAATCAAGTCCTGTATATTCTTTTAAAGAAGAATAAGCACGATATTTAGTCAGAGCATCATTATCTATATTTTGACTTTGCATACCATAATGTAGAAGATTTGTTGAATTATTATTTTTTTCTAATGCATTTAGGAGTATGGATTTCATGTTTAAATCATCAATACCATCGATTTGAATTCCATTTACCCCAGAATAAGGATTAATAGAAAATAACAAAGACTTATTACCAATATCAATTCCGTTATTTTCAAGTAAATGTGCCATATTGTTACTTATTGAATCATGTTTAGCTTTTTCTTCTGCTTTATCGTATTCATCTGCGGAAGCATATTGAGGATTATTAATGCGAGGATCTTTTAGGTCGAACTGATAAGCTCTGACTGTACCATATAGAACCATATTCAAATCGTTTTTATACATAGCATATTTTTCGGGTTCTTGGTCTTTCATTGTATAACCAATTCTCTCTTGTCCGAAATATTTTTTGCATAAGTATTTATCAACATCATCAGCATTTGAAAATTTTGTTCTCATCCCCTCAGCCCAAGAAGCAAGTTTCTCATCAAGTGCGTGTGTACTTTTGTTTAAATCAGAATAAGGGTTAAGCATTTCATCTTTTGTTCTAAGGTCATCTGATTCATATTGATTAACCATTTTCTGATACCAATCATCAGGTTTATCAACATTTCTACGACCTTGCACATTGTAATAATTATAATATCCGATTTCAGTCATAATTTATATTTACCCCTCCTCATCAACAAAGTTTTCTGCTGATTCTGTTTCACTTTGTGTATAAGAGTTAATTGCTTTTCCTGTGCTTGTTGTTTTAAACTCGCCATCTTCAGATTCACTTACCTTTGTATCAGATTTTTGTTCTTGCGGTTGTGAATGTTCTTTGCAATATTCTATATATTCTTTATAACTTACTTTATCA
>CADBXV010000116.1 GCA_902798645.1 uncultured bacterium | reverse complement strand
TTAAAGGAGATGATATTTTTGCTTATCGTGAAGGATATATTGTTCCTGACATGAAAAAAGCTGATGAATACAAAGAAAAATACTTTGATACGGATAAAATAAAAGTCGGTATAAAATGGAGAGGAAATACGACTTTTGATAAAGACAGAGTAATTCCGACGGAGTTGTTTAATCAACTTATTGAAGTTTCTAATACTCAATTCTACTCATTCCAAACGTTTGAAGGAGCGGAAGAAGTAAAAAAATTAAATAATATAATAGATATCGGGAAAGAACTTATTGATTTTTCTCAAACAGCTTCTGCACTTAGGAATTTGGATTTGGTAATTTGTAATGACACTTCTCTTGCTCATCTTGCAGGTGCGATGCGTGTTCCTTGCTGGATAATGCTTCCATACGACGTTGATTGGAGATGGGGAGTTGATATGAACAAGTGTGATTGGTATGAAAGTGTAAAACTATTCAGACAAAAATCCATAGGTGATTGGCAAAGCGTATTCGACCAAGTATTAAAAGAAATGCAACCTTAAAATATATCGTTGTTATCTTTTTATCTTCAAGTTATAATGCTCTTATTAGGACAGGAGTTTTGTGTGATGTTTGAAGATTTTAGTGAAGTAATCTGTTTAGGAATGGGCGGTTCTTATTCCGAGATTGCAAAGGATAAGCTCTTTAAAGCTTATGATTTGTTTATGTATCAGCGCTCACTTAGCAGTATTAAAGAATGTATAGAATATATTGATGAAAACTCAAATGCTATTGCGGTACTTCCTGTTGAAACAACTTATAAAGGAATAATCAGAGAAACGATAGATAATTTGATTACAACAAAAAATCAGAACATCCAAATTCTTGGCGAGACAATAATTCCGGTTAATGACTGTATCTTGTCTAAAACAACAGAGTTCTATACTTTGACAGGTTTAATAGCAAATCCTAATGCATTAGCAAAATGTAAAAAATTTATACGGGAAGAAATGCCAAGGCAACTCAATGTGGTAGTTGCAGAAAGTATGGATGATTCGGCAAGAATGCTTAACAACTACAATCTTACTTATGCAATAATAGGTACGCCAAAAACGGCAGAATTATATAATTTGAATATTCTAAAAGAACATATTGAAGATTTTAAGATTAACAACAGAAGAATGATTGTAATAGGTGACGGAACAACAAAACCGACAGGACACGACAAGACAAGTATTGTTCTTTTCTTAGATGATCATCAGGGTGCACTTTTAGACATTGTTCAAGTTTTTGTAAAATATCATATTAATATTACTCAAATTAATTCAAAAATGGTTAGCGATAATGCTTCAGAGCAAGCTGTATTTATTGATTTTGACGGACACAAAGACGACGACAAAATCAAGAATTTAATTTCTGACCTGATTCCTCAATCTAAGGGAATGAGAATAATCGGTTCCTATGCAGCTTTTTAGCCGAAAATATCATAAACCTCAATTACAGGTAAAATAAAGGAGTCTTATTAACCTTCAAAGACACTTTTTTTGAATGCGTTTAAAAACTCTTGCTTATATAAAAATCCCAAATGAGAACCGCAATTAATACAAGTCAAATGTTTTCCTGCAACAGCTTTGAGCTTAATAATCTGATCTTTGTTCAGAAGATAATCGTCAAAAGCTTCAAAAATCAGGTAGTTATCGCTATTTTGGAGAAAATCATTCAATGCAAATAAAGAGGCTTTAGTTAAATCATCATCAAGAGATATTCCCAAATATTTTTCAGCATAATCTCTGTAGCTCATGTTGTTAATCATTTTATAAACTTCAGCCGTTTTTCCCTTAGTCGGATTTTCTATTGTATAAATAATGTCTGAAAGTTTCTGACGCATTACAAATGTTGTAATCAGTTTTGCTTCTTCATCAGTAAATGGCAGTGAATCAGTATGAAAGTTCTTTTCGTTTTTTAGTTCGTAAAGCTGTAAAATTTTTGCGGCGGTAAGAGCAGTTTTATCTTTAACACCCAAAGAGTCTTTATCAAAATCTTCTCCGTTTTTATCAAGCTGAGTGAGAGCATATTTTAGTTCTATTGGTGGAGAAATTGCCACATAATTTTTTATTCCCAAAGTATTTTCTTTACTTTCTTTTTCTGCCACAAAAAGTGATGCTACTGCTCCGAAAGATGTTCCTACAACAGTTTTTTCTGCAGGGTTAATATTGTGTTTTTCCTTTAAATCTTCTAATATCTTATACGTAATTTGTCTTACATACTCAGAATCATTTGATGGAATCCCAGGAGCAAAGCCATCAGGCATGGATTTTACAAACTCCCAGTGGAAGTGGCTTCCCTGCATTACAACAGAATATCCTGCATCATAAAACATTTTTGCAAAAACTAATGAATGATGATTTCCTGCGCTTTCGCCGATTGAAGGATAAAATATCATAAGCGGTGCATTTTTATCTTTTTGCAAAATATATTTGAATTTATATGGAGTTTTTCCCTCTGTAACAATCACGCTTC
>CADBXV010000115.1 GCA_902798645.1 uncultured bacterium | reverse complement strand
AAAAAAATTTCAACCCATTATGACTACTGTATGCTTTTGTCAACGGGAGCGGATGTTTGTTATCAAGGTAAAAAAATAATAGGCTCAGCTCAATATAGAAAAGAAGGCTATATACTTCAACATGGCTCAATTTTATTCGGGTATGATAAAGCTTTGTTAGAAAATATTTTTAACGAAGAAGTGAAAGGTATTACAACCGTAAAAGAAATACTTCCTAATATCAGTAAGGAAGCTTTAATTCAGGAACTTGAACATTTTTTAAGTCAATTATAGCAACATTTTCGATGTGATATGTGTGAGGAAACATATCAAAAGGCTGGATGTATTCAACATCTGCACCATGCTCATGCAAATATTTCAAATCTCTTGCCAAAGTTGCCGGATTACAGGATACATAAATAATTTTATTTGCTGTAAGTTTGAGTGCGTAATCCAAACTGTTTGGTGTACATCCTTTTCTCGGAGGATCAAGAATTGTTATGTGAAACTGTCTTCCAAGCAGTGTTTCATTTGACAAAAACTTACCTGCATCACCTTGATGCAGTTCAATATTTTTTATACAGTTTTCTTGAATTATATTTTCTGCCAGTTCTACAGATTCTTTAACTTCTTCTATGCTTACAACTTTTGAAACAATATCTGACATACAAATTCCAAATGCAGTTATACCGGCATAGGCATCAAGAATTGTCGGACTATCAAAGTTATCTTTTATATATTTTTTTACATATTTGAAAATGTTATCTGCACTTAGAGGGTTTACCTGAAAAAATGTCTTTGCGCCGACTTTAAATATTTTATCGCAAAGTTGTTCTTCTATATAGTCACAACCTGCAATAAATTCCATCTTTTCTCCGAGTATCAGATTCGTTTTTTTGTTATTAAAATTAACCACTACACCGGATATGTTTTCTAATTCGTTATATATTAATTTAGCAAGCTTATTAACTTTATTTGATACCTTATAGGAATTTACCACCAATATAACGAGGTTATTTTTATTATAATTGGAGGAGCGTATAACGACATGTCTTAATTCACCTTTACCGTTGTTTTCATTGTATCCGCTTATACCTAATTCTTCGGATTTTGTTCTTATAAAATCTATAATTTTGTCGCAATATTCAGGCTGAACGGGGCAGTGTTTAATATTTACCAATTCGTGAGAGCCTGTTTTGTAATAACCTGCAAGAATTCGTTTTGAATTTTGAGTCTGCCCTATCGGGTATTGTATTTTATGTCTGTATTCTTTGATTAAAGGAGAAGGTATTACATCTTTTATATCTACACTTCCGCCATAAATAGACTTCATGACATCTTGCACAATCTCTTTTTTATATTTTAATTGGGCTTCATAATTAATAAACTGTAATTGGCAAGCACCGCAAACTTTTTGTAATTTGCAAAAAGGTTCTGTCCTGTCGGGTGATGGTTCTATAATCTCTATTATATCAGCGTTTGCGTAATTTTTGTTTTTTTTACCGATTTTGACTTTAACAACATCATCGGGACAAGTATTAGGAACAAATATAACATATCCGTCAATTTTTGCTATTCCCAAACCCAAGTTGGATAGTTTTTCTATCTTAACTGTTAACTCTTGCGGTATGTCTTGTTTTGTAATCAAAAAATCCCCTCACAGCGCACCTCTGCCTAATGGCGAAGAAACAACTGTTACTTACATGGTTTAATAACCTGAATATTTCTTGTTTCAGAGATTTCTTGACGGGCATCTCTTATTATCTCTTTATATTCTTCCGATAGGCTCAAACCGTTACAAAGTCTGTCAATAAAACCGTTATTTAATTTAACGGCTTTTTCTAATGCGCCTACGTTTTCAAGTACATCTTTAATTTCTGCTAAATCGTAAGCAAAAGATTGCTTTGATTGGTAGATCATCATTTCGCCTGTTTCTGCAACAAGAGGCTCTCCGCCTAAGTCGAAGTGAAGTTTGAATACTGATTTTAGGTCTTGAAGTTCAGCCTGCATAGTAGCAATACTTTGTTGAATTCTTAAATACCTGTCAAAAAGATAATCAACATTTTTAAGCTGTTTTTGTTGCCAATCCAACCTTTGAAGATATAGTTTTTTTAATTTGGGATATGCTAAAGCAAGTCCCATTGTATCAGCCATAGCTCTGTGATGATTGGTCAAATCAACATTAAATCTTTTTGTGAGAGCTTCCAAACCATGAGATTCAAGTTCCGGAGCAATTTCTTTAAACATCATTTGAGAATCAATTCTGGGGTTTTCTAATTTTTCGCCCATGACTCTCAGTTTTGCCTCGTTTAAAAAAGAATAATCAAATATTACATTATGCGCAACAATCGGATAATCACCTATAAATTCCAAAATTTTTGGTAATGCTTCCGCTTCTGTCGGAGCATCTTCAACCATCTCAGGTGTGATACCATGAATAGCCATACTTGATTTTCGTATATGTTGTTGAGGGTTGATTAAAGTTTGGTATTCGTCTTTAATCTTTCCGTTTTCAAGTCTAACTGCCGCAAATTCAACTAGTCTTTCCCTTGTATAATCTAGTCCTGTAGTTTCAGTATCTAAAACTATCTCAATTTCTTTTTTTCTAGGCATGATATGTTTTTCCCTTACATAACTATATCAAACGAGCTAAGATAATTTATTTTATCCTCCGTCCTACTCCATAATAGAATAATAGCATAAATATATCAAAT
>CADBXV010000114.1 GCA_902798645.1 uncultured bacterium | reverse complement strand
GATAATAGATCAATTATCAGAAGTTCAATTTACAGACTGCGCCAAAAAACTATTATATTCTCGCACTAATCGATTCCGACAATTAGTAAAAACTATTAGCAAAGCGGAACAGGTTGCCAAATCAAACGGAATAAAAGAAATTGATGAAATAACATTAAAAGAGGTATTGAAAAATGATGAAATTGACACAGAAGAAATTGAATTTTCAAACGAAAATTCTTAAAATCGCAAAAGGACTTAATAAATTCACATTGCTCGACATTCTTCCAATGCTCGATGAAAGCGAAAAAGCAATTCAAAAAACGCTTAATGATTTAGAGTCTTTAAATCAGATTAAAAAGATATCAAACACAGAATATCTATATACAAATATAAAAAAGCCTTCTAATAAAGCCACACAACCCCCACAAAAACCATCAAATACAGACGGAAAAGATGATATTTGGTTATCAATAGCAGAAGTTGCACGCCTTTTGAATATACAAGAAGAATCAGTCAAACGCAATTGTTTAAGGGGTAGTTATATTGTTAAACCAAATAAAGAACCTGATTTGGAGGGTAAATATTTAATTAAACGATCTTCTCTTAAACTATATGAATTTTTAGAAGATTCTGAAAGACGAGCTATGAATAAAGAAGTTGAAAAACTTTTTCATAACAAAATTGAAGAGAGATTATATGCTGTTTCTTCAGATAGAGGAAAAGAATTTATATACAGGCATTTGAAACTATTTAAGTTAACAGAAGGGATGAGGAGTAAAGAACTGCGTAGCTTTTTAGAGATAATCCCAATGAGAGATCCAAAATTAAAGGTTTCTTATTCGTCATTTTATGCAAAGAAAAAGAAATACCAAGAAGAGGGTATAATGGGTATATTCCCCAAATATTTCATGCCGGATAATAAGAGCGAGGAGCCTCAAGTCCGCAGGAATTTAAATCGTCTTCCGAAAGTCTATGATTTAGCATCAACAGAGCAAATAGAAGTTGTTTATAAATGCTTTTGTTTTGGAATCCCGGCTTCTCAAACATCAAAAATAGCAAATATAGGAAGCACAACGACAGAGACTTTTTATCAGTACATACGAGCCAAAATTTATGATAAATACTACCAAGAATTAATAAATTATTTTGACACCGATCCACAATGTCCTCAAGTCAGAAATTTTATGGATGATGTATCAATTTATATTTATTGTTATGACGATAAAGTTTATGTTACAAGAAAACCAATTAATACAAATAAACACATAAGGCGGCAAAATCCTGACGAAATTAAAGAAGCTCGCAGAATGTATAACATTCTTTATCGCAAAAAGTTTATGGCAAGTATGCGGAAATATTTGGAACACCACTTAACTGTAATGATATGGAAAGAGTGCATTTGCAATTTTGATGAATTGCTTAATTCGATTTATTCAATCATTCATATTTAAATGCCTCTATAAGTCCCTTCTTTAATTTTTCTATTGCGATTATCTTCTAAATATTCCCAAAAGCTATGTATGCTTTCTACGGATATTTTTTCCTCTTTTTCTTTTTTATGGTCAATAATTGTAATGACTTTGTTTACACTTTCAAATAGCCACCAACTAATGTCATTGCTTTTTGAATTAGGCAAATCAAAATAACAATCATAATAATCTGCTAATAATTCTATTATTGAATCAATTACTTCATTACTTATATCAACAATACAATATGTGCTTGTAGATAAATTTTTTTGAATACAATCAGACACCCTCTTCTCTTTTTTTAGAGTATTTTTTATTGTATTAATGTGCTTTTTAAATTTATAATAATTCATACCTACCTCACAATCTTTTTGTATCAACAATTATTCCATTTGGATCAAATTCAGGATTTTCATTGTAATATCCTCTTGGATTACAAATAACTTTTGTGCCGTGTAATTTATAATTGCAATTTGTGTGCATATGCCCATGACACCATAATTTTAGATTTTTATATTTCAAAACGAGTTCTTCTAAATTACTTGCATATGCCGCACTTAATGTACTGTGCTTATATGGTACAGGAATGCTTTTTGAACTTGGTGCGTGATGTGAAATAACAATAATCTTTTTGCTTGGATTTTCATCACACACTTTTTCAATAAATTTTTTGCTTTCATAATGAAGTTTTTGTTGATCGGTGGCAGTAATTTTTCTTAATTTATTTCCATCTATAACTTTGACATATCTATAATCATTCATTTTTTTGTGTGCCATCATTTTACAAACATCTTCATGGTTAAACAAATTAAAATCTGTAAATAAAATACACCCAACAAAAATTACATCTTCTATCTCGACAGACTGATTCTCTAAAAAATATACAGGTGAATCCTTAAACTTATCTTGTAAATATTTAATCGAATATGTCAAAGTGTCTTTTTCATCAAAAGTTACTTCATTGTATCCTAAATGATTTCCACCAATAATTATTCCTTTTTTAATGTTGTTTTTAATCCATCTTTCTGTAGATATCCTATCGCCTGATACATCTCCGCAACAAATAACAAAATCATCTCCAAAGTCATAGGGACTATCGTTTTTATTTATATCCGCATGAATATCTGATATTATTCTAATCTTCATTTCCTACATCCTCCAATTCTACAAGTTTGTCGTTCATAATCATAACGTTATTGCATCTGTAATATTTGTGGCAGTTAGCCTCGCAGTAATCTAATGCTTTGTTTA
>CADBXV010000113.1 GCA_902798645.1 uncultured bacterium | reverse complement strand
CTGCATGTGAATAATTACCACTTGCTGTTGTACCGATCCCTTCTGCATGTGAATAATTACCACTTGCTGTTGTATTGCTCCCTTCTGCATGTGAATAATTACCACTTGCTGTTGTATTGCTCCCTTCACAAGTTGCCTTAGTTCCTATAGTTGTACCGGATTTTTGTCCTGTTCTTATATAACCAACAGTATTACCTGTTCCTCCTTTTGATACAGACAAAGTTCCTGTTACGTTACTTAAATCTTTATCTGCTTTATTATTTAAAGCGGTGTCTATACCAAGATTAGCAAGAGCCCCCGAAGCTGTTGTTGCTCCTGTTCCGCCATTTTCTATTGATATTGTCCCACCTGATATATTTGAAAAATCAGTATTGAGTTTACCATCTAAAGCTGTGTCTATATCCCCAATAGCCGTATCGATTATATCCGCATTGTTATTAAAATCATTCAAATTGAAATAATCTGTTCTTGCTGGCTTCTTTAAATTTAAATTTGGCGTGTAATCAGCCATAAAAACAACTCCTTTTATAAAACTTTTTAAACCATTAAAACCTTTTATAAAACCTTTTAAACCATTAAAACCGCTATAAAGTTATTGCTATATCTTTTAAAGTGTAATCTTCCAAACTTGCATAAGAATAAGATTCTAATTCTAAATATTCATTGACATCATCAGCAAAGTTTTCTTCTACTCTTATCTCATGACAAGTATAATTCACTAATAATCTATATCTATACGGTTTTATAATTTTGTATTGATTGTATTTTAAACTCACATTACATATTAAATTTGCAGGTATTACTTTTGCTAATAAATTCGATACTTCGTCAAATTGATTCTGTCGACTTAAACTTAATAGTACTGTAAGAGTATAATTCTCATTATCTAAAGTCATAGTATAATCATCATCACAAATATTACGCAAGAAATTTTCTAACTGTCTATAAGTATAAGGCAATGAAGCATTTATTCTTGCTAAAATTGCCAATCGTCTATCTTCAATTGTTGCTGTACCTTTTGGAGTTATATCCAACATTTTTTCCCAACGTGCGCAACCTTGTTCGTCTAAAGTGTTTATAAATTGATTGTTAAATGCCTTCCTGTGATTTCCCCACAAACTATTTATAGACGGATTTTCTGCATTTGCTATTTCTTGATATTCTGTTACATCTTTAATAATATCTGGCAAATAATCTAATATATCAATGTTATCTCTATTCATTATTTGCTTCGTTTACTCCTTTTTTAATATTATCGTCTACTTGAATATTATTATTAGCCAAATGTTCTTCTTGAATTTGTTTTTCTTCTTGTTCTACGTCATAAACATATGGATGATTTTTTAATAAAGTTTTGTGAGAAACTATACCAACTGAATTTTTTATATCATTTATAACCTGTGATTCATTAGTTATTTGATCTTTATTAAATATAATTTCCGTATCATCATTAAAGAATTTGCCAATATTCCTATTTGCCAAATCTGCTTTGAAAAACCATAATATGCGCTTCAAAGAATGTTTAAATTCAATATCCATACTATTTGCGTCCATGTCTATATCATTCAATACAGATTTTATTTGTAGTTCATTAGGTTCATTTCCAGAACGTAAATCTATTGCGTCGTATGCTTTTGCTATGCTTATCATTTCTTTTTTTATAAACTCAATAAATTCTTTATATTGTCCTGTATTAATTTCTACTTTTAATAATTTAACATCACCATCTTCTCTAATTTTAACCGCACCATAAGTTGCTAAATTCTGTCTGAACTCGCCTAAATTTTCACCATCATAATTTTTTAATATTAATATAGAATTTCTGCTATCTTCCTGCATATTATTTTGCCAATCGCTCAAAGCAGTATTTAGAACATCTTGCAATGTTTTTAAATCTCTTATCAGTGGTATCATATGATAATTGTATTTAAAAGCTGTTAAAGGGATTTTGCCCCAATTATAATTTTTATTGTTAATTTTAAAATATGCTCCTGATTCTTTAGTTGTATCTTGTATTAATTGGTTATTAATAAAGTTATAGTATTCTATACCATCTTGTTTATATATTTCTACTTTATGGCATATTTTAAATTCACCATTTATATACGTTTTTACATCATAAAATCGAATAGCTAATTCTAATTTTGTCTTTTCTTCATCAACCCATATTGGCAAAATCTCATATGGCGGAAATCTCTTTAATTTGAAATTGCCATCTCCATCATAATAAGGATAAATCCAACCAATGCCACAATTAAGAGAATCAACACAAATAGCTTTCATCAATATATCAAAGTCATAGTTGAAATACTTATCAATTTCATTTTGAAGTTTTTCATTAACATCTAATTCTGTTAAAAAAGTTACGCTTTGGCTTACTAAATAATTTGTCTTTTGATCTACTATTTTTTTATATTGATTATCTACTATTTTATTATTTGGCAAGTTGTCTACTTCTATAAGCTTCCCATCGTTACCTATTGCGGTCCTTTTTCTAAACAAAATATCATGTATTCCTTTATAGTACTTATCACCTGTTATTTGTTCCAATCTATCTTTTGAAAATAACCAATCTACAATGCGTTTTTCGTTAACTTTCAAATTTATTGTTATTGGTTGTTCTGGCAAATCCTGTTTGAATAGATTTAAAAACATTTGCTTTACCTCCTTATATATCATTGATAACATTTTTAAAATCACTCCGCTTTTTTATATACAAACATTTCTTGTATTGGAACTTTCAAATATTCACAAATTGAAAACGCATAATCCATATTCGGTTGATACTTATTATTGCACCATC
>CADBXV010000112.1 GCA_902798645.1 uncultured bacterium | reverse complement strand
TAAACTAACACTCTAAATGATTATTTGTAACACGGTAAATGATTATTCTACAATTATCAAAATGTGTCTTTGTGTAAAACTTTTATGTTTTTTCTCCACCTTTACGCTAATGTTGTGTGTGCGTTAGGAGGTTTTATGGAAAAATATGGATTAAATATTACACCAAAAGAATTTAAGCAATTAAGTAAATTAGCAGAAGAAGTTTATAATATTGCAGTTGTTGTAGATTATTTTTGTGAAACACAGCCGGATAAAGAAGAATGTTATAATCTTACACCCATTGTTAAATATTTACATCGTGAGGCAGATTTGTTAAACGCATTTTTTATAGATAATGAACAAAATGTTGAAAATTTGAATACCGATTAAGTAGCTATTAAATACCTTTTGAACGGCATTTAAAAATCTTCACGAAGCATATCTCGTATTATTTCTCGTATTATACTTTGTTCGTCTTTTTTGATTTCATCATCTATATTAAATGTTTTTCTTGCTATTTTCAAAAGTTCTTTAACCCTATAGTTTAATTTTCTTTGTTTAATAATCTCCTCTGTTAAATTTATAAAGATGTTTAATCTTGACGGATCAATATTATAATGATTATCTAAATCTGTATGAAAGTCATCAAGCATTTTTCTGACAAGTGCATAAATCGTCTCTCTTGAAATGGTATTTACTTTATAAAATCCGTCACGTTTTATACCCCAGTCGCCAATGGCTTTCCATCTCCTTATGGTTCTATCTGAGACTCCAATTCTATTGGCAATTTCTGCTTCTGTTATAAATTGCTCAACATACATTCTTTCTGCTATATCGTAAAATTTATTTCTTTTCATAATTAACCCGCATCGGCTTTTACTAATTTTTCTCTGTACATTTGTTCTTCTTCCGCTAATTTTTTATCTGTTTCAAAAAAGTAAAACGGCTCTTCATCCAACTTTTTATCTGTTTCCCACAAATATATCTTACGCTTTGGTTCTCCGTATATTTCCGCTTTTTGTTCAGGTGTTAATAATTCCGATAAATCAGCATGTCCGAATTCATCCATTTCTTTTTTCTTTTGAATAGCTTTATCCATATTAGTATTTGCTATTTTTGTAACTTTAACATCTTTCTTGAATTCTCGCTCTACACTTCTGTAAGCTGCCATATAATTTTCACATTTTTCGGTCAAAGATATCGTTTTATCCTGTTTAAGATATGCTATTGCCGTTTTTAGATTACGTTTCTTTCTTGCCATAGCTTCTTTAAATTCATCTTTTGAAATTTTATCAGCATGCAATGCTGCGACAGAATCGGAAACAGTAACCATTCCTACAAATTCATCATTATCGGATCTGAATGCCCAAGCTTCTTTGTAATTTTTAATATCTCTTCTTAAATAAACTCGCAAGCCTGTTCTATTAATCATCCAATCATTCCAGTATGTAATACCGAGAGTACTGTCTTTAATACCATTTCTGCGAACGGTATAATCTTTTGAAGTTCGCATACAAAACAGTTTTAAGGCTTCTTTAGAAGTTACAATCTTTTCTGTGAATTCTTCATAAAATAATTCGTCCGGACATTTGCCCTGAAGATTTTTACCATTTGACGGTTTTTTATTCAAAATATTAACAATAAAATCATCAAAAATTTTCTTAAAATCCTCAAACTTCATAATCTTACCTTCTTTGATTTCTTTTGCAAGTTTTTTAGGTCTTTCAACAACATTTCCGCCACGATACCCGACACAATGTTTGGATAACAATTCTTTAATTTTAAGAAAATCTCTTTCAACAGGTTTTGTTTGTGCGTTATAAGGAAGTGCAAAATGCACATTTATATTCAGTTCTTTTAACATTGCAGATGTTTTATTTTCATTTGCTATTACTTTAAAACTCTTTCTTCCTCCTGCAAAATCTTTTGAACGATAATCTTTACCGTTATCAATAATTACATCTTTGGGTAAACCATATTCTTGAGTTGCATCATAAAAAGATTGAAAAATTAAATCTGAGTTTGGGTTTCCTGTTTGTAAAATCCAACCGAGCCATTTCCCTGATTTATAATCCCTCCAAACAGTAACCCACGGAAAAATCGGTTTATTATTGGAGTCATAACAAGCAACATCTATTTGTGCGTGGTCTGATACCCATACCTGATTGCATGTTATATTTGAATAATCTCTTTCAATATAATTTCCGTATTTTCTGTTCCAAGCGGATTGACCATATCTTGCAAGATAAATACTTTGTTTCGGAATATCCTTATCCAACCTTCGTTTAAAAGCCATAAAACTTGGGAACTTGTCTCTATCAACATTATCTTCTCTTAGGGCATAACCTAAAGTTAAATCCCAACAGGTTCTGAGAGACGGTGCACCTTCCACTAAATACATATTTTTAAAATACTCAAAATATTTATCAGGAACGGTGGAGCCTATCAAATGCTGACCGTGCTTTGATAATAATCCTGCAACACCATATCGGAAATATCTTCTGCGCATTTTTATTAATGAAGGGTATGACGTCGTGTATTCTTCATTCTCATCATTATTCCAATTTTCGACAAATTCTTCCAGAGCTTTGCCTTTAAGCCCTGCGGAAGCATCTAGAATCCGAACATATTTTTCTGCCTGCTGCTTTGCCCAAGATGGAACTTCTGAATACTTAATATCCAATAATGTATCTCCAAGATATTTATCCTGAGCGAATTGCGGCATTGATTTAAGCATAATAAAATAGTTTGCACGTTTCCCCTTTTTTACTATTTTAAAAACGTATTCACCTTTTCTGCATTGTTTTTTAATGGTTTGCTCACTTAAACCTAGTACCTCAGCTGCCTTTTCTATATCCACCCACAAGTTTGTTTTATCTTTTACTGCTTT
>CADBXV010000111.1 GCA_902798645.1 uncultured bacterium | reverse complement strand
GATTTGTTCCGCTACACGATAGAAATCTGCACCGGTTCTGTCCATTTTGTTGACAAATACCATTCTAGGTACTTCATAGCGGTTAGCTTGACGCCATACAGTTTCAGATTGAGATTGAACACCGCCTACTGCACAAAATACAGCCACAACACCGTCCAATACACGCAAAGAACGTTCAACTTCGATTGTAAAGTCAACGTGTCCCGGGGTATCAATGATGTTAATTTGGTGTCCTTTCCATTCAGCTGTAACTGCAGCTGATTGAATTGTAATACCTCTTTCTCTTTCTTGTTCCATAAAGTCGGTTACTGCGGCACCATCGTGAACTTCACCTAATTTGTGAGTTTTTCCTGTGTAAAACAAAATACGTTCTGTTGTAGTTGTTTTACCGGCATCAATGTGGGCTGCAATACCAATGTTTCTGATTTTTTCCAGTGGAGTTGGTCTTCCCATTTTTTCTTTTCCTTCTTTTTTTATTAAAATGTGTAACTACTTTGCTATTTATATTTAATGTCGGGATAGCAATCCCGACCTATAATAATTATCTCATAAACAAAAAATTTTTCAAATAATGCTTGTATCTGTTGTAACAAAAAAGATGCAAGATAAAAAATCTGCATCTTTTTGTTTGTTATTTTATATTTTTTTCATTCATATTTTAGGTGATTATAGCGGAACGTGGTCTGAGTATACAAGGCTTGCCCAGTTTTCAAAGTAGCTTATTTGTGTGGCGGAACCTGTTCTTATATATATTTTAGGCAGCTTATCAGGTGCGATATCAAGGGCCGAACAGATTGCAGCCTGAATGACATCAGGATGTGTTACAATTATTATTCTGTTTCCGATATTTTCTTCTACAATTTTATTGATAACTTTTGATATTCTTGAAATAAATTCAACGCTGCTTTCACCGTTTGCTTGTGTTTTTCTGTCAGGATATTTTAATATTTCTTCGAATCCTGTAGGGTATTTTTTCATTATTTGGTCAAAGGTTAATCCGTTCCAATCTGCGCACTCTCTTGTTGTCAGATCTTCAACAACCTCATAGTCTTGTTTGAAGAATTTTGCAACCATCATTGCCGATTGAATGGTGCGAACAGAAGAAGAAGCGTATATTGCATCATTTTTTACCCCTCTGTTTTTAAGGTATTCAATAAGGTTTTTCATTTCATCAATTCCCGCATCAGATAGCGGCGGATAATTTTGCGCATCAGAAAATCTTCCTTCTTCTGAATATATGGTTGCTCCGTGGCATATAAAAGTTATTTTGCATTTACGATTAAAATACATTATTAGACCTTTCGACAATACTAACTTACTTGCTTACTTCAATATAAGTATAACACATATTTTATTTTTGAGTTAATATAAAAGAAAAGGAGAAAATATTATGCAGGGGAAAGCTTTTAAATTTGGGGATAATATATCAACAGACCATATTGCGCCGGGCAGATTATATCATTTGCGTTCGGATTTAAACGAATTTGCAAAACATGTTCTGGAAGATGCAGATGAAACTTTTGCTTCACGCATGAAGAAAGGGGATTTTGTTGTAGCAGGTAATAATTTCGGACTTGGTTCATCAAGAGAACATGCTCCTAGAATTATGAAAATAGCAGGAGTAGGCGCAGTTTTAGCCAAGTCTTTCGCAAGAATTTTTTATCGAAATGCGATAAATATCGGCCTTTTGGCAATAGAATGTGATACGGATTCTATTGATGACGGTGATGAATTGAATTTGGATATAGAAAAGGGAATTATAACCAATATAACAAACGGTACAATTATTCAAATAGAACCGTTGCCGCCAGTTATGATAAAGCTTTTGGAAGATGGCGGATTGGTTGAACATATAAAGAAAAACGGCGATTTTAAGTTGACCGTATAGTTTATTTTCTTAATATATTGAATAAAATTAGAATATATTATATTCTTAATAATATATATAAAGACAAAAGGGAGAACATATATGAATATCGAAGAACGCATGGAGAGCATAAATGCTGTTATTAGAGATATAGCAGATTTTATTCAGTCACATGAGGATATAAAAGGTGATTTTAACGAATATTTAAAAACAATCGGTGCAAATTCAAAAAACGGAGTTTCATTTCAGGCTGCTTGTTTTAGCTACATACTTGAACGTAATGTAGGTGAAGATTTGAAAAGTATTCCGGAATTATATTTGGAAAATACAAAGAAATTGGATAAAGAATCCAAAAAGATAGTAGAAGCGATGGAAGATTCTATTTCTTCGGTATTTGAAATTAAAAGAGTTACAAAAACGGGCTTTGAGCTTTTAAATATTGTTAACGAACGCAAATATACTATAACTTCTTTAATGAAAATGACAGCGTTTCGCGGAATCGGACCGGGGAATTATGTCATTGCAAGAATAGTTAATATCGACGGAGATTATTATTTGTTGGAAATTTCCGGGGTATTGCCGTCTAATCGTAAAACTGATGCATACAGATTTGCGGTTGCAAAAATTATTCAAAATCCTGAACTTGTATATTTGGATAATCCTGAAAAACAAAAAGAAATCGAAAAGGATGTCAAAGACATTTATAAAAAGTTTGTTGATTTCTTTGGAACAACCGAGATTATTACTACAAATAAATGTGCGGATGATTTAATAGGAATATTTAATGACTTTGCGGAAGAAGGTACAAAAACCGATTACAAAGAACTTATTCAAGAACCTGAGGAATATAAATTCTTCAGTGTAAGAGAGTTTAACAATTCGTATGACAATTTCTTGGAAAATTCTTTGGGCGGATTTTCTTCTCATGAAGAAATTTATGATGTCGGAATTATTTATGATAAAGAATTAGGTTTATATGCAATACCATTTTACGGTACATTCAATAAAATTTTTGAAGTAAAAGATTATACAAAGGTTGTCAATTATGCCGAATGTATAAAGTATTTCCTTGAAAATGACAAATACAGCGCTAATTTAATTAAAACGGTTGCTGATAAACATTCAAACTTTATGGAAATTGTCAATGCAGTTTTAGGTAAGAATTATACACTTGAAGAACTTTTGAAAAAATATAAACGCAGA
>CADBXV010000110.1 GCA_902798645.1 uncultured bacterium | reverse complement strand
GAATCGATTAGTGCGAGAATATAATAGTTTTTTGGCGCAGTCTGTAAATTGAACTTCTGATAATTGATCTATTATCGAAGTTATATCTTGTTTACAGAAAGGCTCAAATTTTATAATCTCTAATAATCTATCGTATAAATGTTTGTGCCGTTGTAACCTTTTATTAGCTGTTCCCATCCCAACTAAAACAATAGGGACATTCGTTTTATCGTGAATGTCCCTTAATGTTTCAACTGCTCTTGAATCGATTGTTAAATAATCTGTTTCATCAACAATTATTAGCCGAGGTGTTTTTATTAATTGCGCAATAACCTGATTGAAAATATCAGAGAATTTATTGTAAGGAATTTCCCCTAATTCTTCAATTATCTCTTCTAAAAGCCAACGGGCAGACATAAGATTGGCACTTCTAATTAATATCGCATCATTTTGTGCCGCCCACCAAGTTATCGCATAGGTCTTTCCAAGTCCGGGCTCTCCATAAATAAGTCCCATTCCGGGGACTCCATCTTCACGATCTCGAAGTCTGTTAAACATTGAGATCATTTGTTTTACATTTCTTGTTTTTACAAATACTTTTTTCATTTCGCTCCTTTCTATTTATATATTTCCTTGTACTCGTCTGATTTAATATAATTTGCAAGCCATTCCCGATCGGCAGGAGTTATGCATCCATTTTGCATGTGCCATTCGTATCGTTCGTAATCATCTATAAATATAGGTCTTGCAACTATTGAGGTTTTAACCTTTGGCTCGAATTTCTGCTCCTTTTCGGGTTCAGGTTTTACCGTTATTGTTTTTATTGTTTCTTGTTGAGGAATTCTAATATTGTTCATTAATTCCTTTTCAAAGAAGTCCATATCTTCAATATTGAAATGCTCTCTAACTGCTTTTATAGTTTTCTTGCGTAGTTTTTGTTGCTTTTCAATCTTGTGTTTATAATCTTCAATATCTTTTATCTCGCCCATCTGAACTGCGAGCGGATGAGTCTCTGTTACTCTCATTGCTTTGCATATAAATTCGCCTTTAAGGGTATAAACCTTTATATAGGAGAGGTCAAAAAGACTATATTTAATTACAGTTTTCTCTTTAATTCCGTATAATGATTCATCAAAATAATCAGCTTTCAAAAATCTTATTCCGTTCCGGCCGATAGATTTTATTTCTTGCGCCATCATCAAATCATCAAGCATATTCTCATCAATATTTTGTTTCTCGATTTCATCAATGACTTCTTGAATTGTCTTGCCTTCTGCATTAGTGCATTGTTGAGAATGTTTATATTCCAACCATTTTTCAATCATCATTCGAGCTTGTTCTATTGTCGGGGTAAATGAATATTTTTCGTGGATTTGTTTATGTAATTTCTCATTCCTCATCATATAGGCAGGTTTATTTTCAATGCTTGTCCCGATGTAGCTTGGAATAAGTTTTTCAAATCCCTCTTGAAAATCTAAAAAGAAACGCTCGATGACTTTTGCACGAGCGTTATATGGAGTGGCATAAACTGGTTTAATTCCGAGTTTGTTATAAACACCTGTAAATCCGAGTTCTTCAAACTTTTTGTCCCCGTTAAAGAACTTACTTTTAAATGCTCGACCGTTATCCTGATATACAAAATCAGGAATGTGATCCATCTTTAATATTGCATTACGGAGTGCCGATGCAATATTTTGTGTGCATTCTTCGAGCATAATATCGTATCCGACAAGTCCGCCGGATTTCCAATCTAAAAAACCAAGCAGAGTCGCTCGGCAGGGTTTCCCTGTGAATGGATTTAATACCTGAAAATTTAGTGTATGACCATCAGCGATTAAAACTTGACCTGCTTTTAATAGGCTTGCATTTCTTACTATATAAGGACTTACTTTATCTTTAAGTGCTTTTTCTCCATCACGAGCGAGTGTCCATTTATCATAATTATTATCTCTGAACCAATAAGCATATCTTCTAAAAGTTACGTCTTTCGGAAGTATTTCATAGCCTCGCTCTTTTAATATATGTTTGGTTAATGAAATTGATTTACCGATTGAAAATGCACTTGGAGATAATAAAATCTGTATAAATATTTTAATCTGTTCTTCGTTTAATGTAGTTTTATATTCTTTTCTTGTTGAATATTTATATTGACCTACCAAGCAAGTCCAATCGCCATTATAACCTAACAGCCTGTGCCATCTATATAATGAACCGACTGAGATTTTACCAACCGTATTAAATAATTCAGGATATAAAGTTCCTGTATTAAATAGTATTTCAAATTGCTTGTCTGACCTTACATTCTTAAATGATGGATCAATAATATTTTTCTTTTTATCTGCTTTTAAATTTTTTCTAAATTCTAACCACAATTTTATAATGTCATATTTTGCAAGTGCTTGTTTTTTCTGTTCTTCTGATATTAATTTCTCTTGTTTTATTTTGAGATTGTTTAATTCTATAATCTCATTTTCGTTTGCTTTAAAATCGTTATAATATTCTTGAATGTATTTAATCTGAAGTTCCTCTTCTAAACTACTTAATCTGATTTTATAAGTTTTCCCTCCACGAGTATTTTCTATTTTATGATCATAGTTATTAATAGATAACCTGACACCTCGTTTTGAAATGCCCTTTAGTTTAGCAACGGTCTCTACATCGAGCCAAGTGTTTTCGGTTTGAATATTGTCTAAAATGCTGTTTTTCATAGAATTCTCCTTTGAAGCTTCTGTATCTTAAATCGTTTGCTATCAAATTGGAACTCATTTCGGGGGAAGTGTGTTGTTATGTGTCTTAAAATAACAAAATTTTAAGAGCTTCAATTACATATTTTTTAGATTTTCAATTACATTTTTGAATAATTAGAGTTAAAAATTTTGATAATCTGTTAATCTGCTAAAAATGTCTCGTAAATGCTTCCCTGTTAAGGGTTTTATTTTGATACGATGTAAGTCTCACAAAAAATTCAACAAATAAAAATGTAATTGAAATTGAGAGGGAAGATACTTCCCACTAAAATCGGGGAATTAACCGTCTTTATTGCGTTATAAACAGTTCCGGCTTTCAGGGGGAACAATAAAATTATGTAATTGAAATGTCCGATTTGGATCAATGCCGGCAGAGCCCATAAAATTTATATTAAACGGCATTTAAGGGTGATTTAAATCGGATTTTCGTGTAATCGAAAGTGGACATTTCGGACTTCAATTACATATTGGTTATCATTATGGGGGAAGTGCCTCAAACCTAAAAACAACGGGCAAAAAGGGGCATAAATTATCAATTACATATTTTCAATTTGTCCAGAGAAGTTATAATGAAAGGAAACAATTATGACAGAAGAAATTAAAGATTTATTTAAAAATGTATCACCAAGAGAACGTGATGTAATTAGACTATTATTAGGTTTGGATGA
>CADBXV010000109.1 GCA_902798645.1 uncultured bacterium | reverse complement strand
TTTTATAATAAGAGTGTACAAATTTATTTTTTAATGTCAAGAGGAAGATTATGCCAAAGTACTCAAATTCAAATAACACAACGATTTCACTAAAATATTGTTATGAGGAATTACTAAAGTTAAATCCTCAAATGACAAAAACAGAGTTTGCAGTTCTTATCGGTGCAACAAGACAAAATATATGCCAAAGATTAAACAGAGACAGTAAACTAAACAGAAAAGAACGCACACATTTAAAAGAGCAACTTGAAGAAAGAGGAATATCAACAAAGTTTATAAGTTTTGCAGTTGTTAATGACTCAATCGTTCAAGTTCCTGTAAGAAGTAATGTTGAATTAAGTTGCGGCACAGGAACTAATGCCAATGCGGATTTTGTTTCGGATACAATCGGACTTGATATTAATTTTATAAGAAATTTTGGTGGGAATCCGAAAACAGTATCTGTTGTATTTGCACGAGGTGACAGTATGGCAGATAAGATTGAATCCGGGGATGCTTTAATTGTTGATGAATCTAAAAACTACATAAACAACGGTAAAGTTTATGCCTTTGTTTATGATTCTGAATTATTTTGTAAACAATTAAAGAAAACAGCTGACGGCATAACAGCGATTTCATTCAATAAAGATTATAAACCATTTGAAATAGATAAAACAAAACAATTTGCAGTTGTTGGGCAAGTTATAGGTGCAATGAAAAGAATTTAATATTGTATGTCCGTATTTGACACATATATAAAATATAATAAGCATGAAATTTCGGAGGCAAATTCATGTGGTTTTTAAATATAGTTTGGACAGTTATAATATTTCTGTTTATTGCAGGTTTATTTATGTGACATTAAATGAATTTAACAAATAGAACCGAGTGAATTTTTGTAATAGAATTAAGAAATAAAGTGTTCAATCATGCAGGGGGCAAAATGGATAAGACTAAATTTTCAGAAATACTTTCAGAATATAAAAAAGAATTTCCGACACGTTGGAATGATGAAATGTATAAATGGGAACTTATTAAGCAATTCCAAGATAATTGGAATGTAGATGCTGAAGATTTTCATGGAATGCTTGAAAAGGCTCTACCTAACACTAATCTATTAAATTCTGCCAATTTTTTCCCACGTTTAATGATATTAGAATTTGCTCAAATACTACCTGAAGAAGTTAGAGCGATGTTCAAAAATTTATTTGATGAAACTCAAGATTTAGAACAACGTTTAAAAGACTTCAAACACTCTGCTGATAAAATTAAAGACGAAAACGGTGATTGGACAAGCCACTATCAACAAGAAAACGTTATGAGTATATACTTGTGGCTCAAATACCCCGAAAAATATTTTATTTACAAGTTTTCAGAATGCAAACATTTTGCGGAAGAATTAAATAATGATTTTATTCCCAAGAAAGGTCTTGCAGAAAAAAATGTAATAGGATGTTTTGATTTTTATAGAAAACTAACAACTTTAATTAAAGAAGATAGAGAAATGTCAGAGTTATTTAAAAACTCACTTACTCCTGATTGTAATCCTGATGAGAATTTTAATACTTTGATAGCAGATATTGTATTTTTCGAGGGACAAAAACAAAGTAAGAACAAACGTTCATTGTCATTTTTTGAAGATGCCTTAAATAATGCAAATTTAAATTATAAATATGAAAATAAATTTTATAATATAACTATTGCAGGCAAAGAATATCAATTTAAGATGAGAACGTATAACGGAAATTATAACTTTATATCAAAAAATGAACTGCCTGAGTTAAATGATAATATTTTTGTCGCAATTGTTTATTGGATACAAAATAATCCTTCTAAAATATTCTTATGTCCGACAACACTATGGAAAACTGACTCAACAGGAATATTTAAAGAAAAAAATTATGAAGGATTAGAAAGTGGGCCGGAATGGGGAATAAATCTGACTGAAAATAAAATATCTTTATTAGAAGAATATGAGTTTACTAATATGATTAATAAATTGACAGGTTTTGAAAGTAATTTAAGAGAAAAACATTATTGGGTATTATCCGCAGGAGCTGGTTCAAAGCAATGGGAAGATTTTCAAACAAATTCAATTATAGCAATAGGTTGGGATAGTTGGAATCTTGGAGATCTTAAAACTTATAAAAATAGGCAAGAACTTGCCGACAAAGTTGCGACTATTGATTCTCAAACTTCAAATAAAAATAATGTTTTATGTTTATGGCAGTTTGCAAATGATATTCAAGTAGATGATATTGTTTATATTAAAGATGGAAGATCTAAATTGCTTGGCAGAGGGGTAGTTAAATCTAATTATAAATATGATGAATCAAGAACATCCTATAAACATATCCGAGATGTTGAATGGACAAATATTGGAGAATGGGAATCCCCTTATACTCAACCTGTAAAAACATTGACGGATGCAACTTCATTCGTGGAGGACATAAATAAAATGGAAAAAATGATGAATGGTGAAAATGTTGTGGAAGTTAAAACATATCCTAAATATACAAAAGAAGATTATTTAAAAGATGTATTTCAAACTGACGCTGAATACGCAAATTTGAAAGATCTATTACTAACCAAAAAGAATATTATTTTACAAGGTTGTCCGGGGGTTGGTAAAAGCTATTCAGCAAAACGTCTTGCGTACTCAATTATGGGCGAAAAAGATGATTCAAGAATAGCATTTATTCAATTCCATCAAAATTATTCATACGAAGATTTTATTATGGGTTACAAGCCTGTTGAAGATGGTTTTGCATTAACAAAAGGTGTATTTTACGAATTTTGCAAACTTGCAGAAGCAAATCAAGACAAACCCTATTTCTTTATTATTGACGAAATTAACAGGGGTAATTTAAGCAAAATCTTTGGTGAATTATTGTTATGTATAGAAAATAATTACAGAGGTTTTAATGTAACTCTTGCTTATGAAAATAAACCATTCAATGTTCCTGAAAATCTTTATATAATTGGAATGATGAATACCGCAGACAGAAGTTTGGCTATGATGGATTACGCATTAAGACGTAGATTTAGTTTCTATAAAATGGCTCCGGCATTTTCAACAAAAGGATTTGAAGATTATCAAAAGGGATTAAATGACAATTGCTTTAATCAAGTAATTGATGCAATAAAATCACTTAATGCAGAAATAGAACAAGATGATTCATTAGGTTCAGGGTTCTGTATCGGACACAGTTACTTCTGCAATAGAACACCTGAAACTTGTTCTGTTGAATGGTTAAACTGTGTAATCAAATATGACATCTTGCCAACATTAGAAGAATATTGGTTTGACGATAAAGAAAGATATTCTTCTTGGGAAAATAAATTAATTGGTGTAATAAATGCAAATAGATAAAGGTATATTTATAAAAAATATCTACTATATGCTTTCCTATGCCTTTCAAATTCTCAAACAAACGAACTTTGATAAAATCAAATCAGAAGAATTTGCAGATATAGGAGATCTGTTCGCTTG
>CADBXV010000108.1 GCA_902798645.1 uncultured bacterium | reverse complement strand
AGAGGATATAATTTCAATTTGAAAACCGCAAGGTTTGAAAATTAGAAATTATTGGTGAGGGTTAGCTGATAAATTGAGTTTTAACCCGGCAAAAATTATTAGTGAGAGTTAAATTTTAATAATCTCATGTCCAACCCTCTCTCGAAATTCTAAGTTTCGGAATTAAAATGAATAATATTCCTTAACTTGAATTTCTTCTATCTCCCGATGGAGAGATGGATTGCGCTAATTGTCCGCATTCGAGGTACTTCCTCTCCCAACGGAGAGGAAACTTGCAGACCTGTTACATTTAATAGTTTTTTTAACCGGTTGTTAATTACGGTTGTACCAAAAACTTAATAGCGTTTCCTGCAATATGCTGTTCCATTGCCCATTGAACTTTTTCCAAAGGAATTTTTGCGGTTATTAGTTTTTCAACTTCTACTTCTCCGGAAGCTATATAATCAAGCGCTTGTCTAAAGTATTTTGGTGTATGATGAAAAACACTCATTAACTTAATATCGCCATAGTGCATTTTTGTAGTATCAAATGTTACCGTAGAGCCTGATTTACACCCTCCGAAAAAGTGAACAGTTCCGCCTGGTCGGACACAAGAGAATACCCTTTCCCACATCTCCGGAAGTCCGACACATTCAACTGCCACATCAAGTCCCTTTCTTTCTTCTGTAAAGTCTTTAAATATTTTTTCAGGATTTGGGTATTTTTTTAAGTCTACTATTTCATCCGCATGGCTAAATTCTTCTGCCAGTTTTAGCTTAATCGGGTTTCTTCCTGCTGCAATAACTCTTGCTCCTTTTAATTTCGCAAGCCTTGCAAACATTAAGCCTATAGGACCTATTCCTATCACACCAACAGTATCGCCTTCTTTTATGTCTGTTCTTTCTACACCGTGAACAACATTTGCAAGCGGTTCGGCAAATGCAGCTTTATAAAACGGTAAGTCGTCAGGCAGAATTATAGTATTCTTTTTGACAATTCTTTCCGGAACTACAATATATTCTGCGTATGCGCCGTTTAGCAAATCTAAATGTTCACAGAGATTATATTCTCCTCGTTTGCAGTAAAAACATTCTCCGCAAGGTGCAGAATTTGCACATACAACTCTGTCGCCTTCTTTTACATTTGTAACACCGTCTCCAACTTTAGCAACAGTTCCTGCAAATTCGTGTCCGAATCCTGACGGGATTTTTTTTATTAAAACGGGATGTCCTCTTCTGTACGTCTTAACATCAGTTCCGCAAGTTAGTGCAGCACCAATCTTAACAAGAATTTCCCCTCTTCCGAGGGGTTTTATTCTTGTTTCTTCGTATTTTATATTTTGAGGTCCGTAAAATAATACAGCTTTCATTTTGTTACTTAATTACCTTTAACATAGCTTCTGTAATGTCATCTCCGCCAAATACAACTGATGATTTAGGAAGCACCATTGTGTAACCCATAGCTCTTGCTTGTTGTCCTATTTGTGCAGTAATGCTTGCATCAGCTTCTTTTAGCTTTGTTGTGTATTCTTTTGCGTTAGCTTCTTTTCTTGCTTTTAATTGCTTTTCGTATTTTTCTGTCATTGATTTTTTGTTTTTATCTGTTGTTTGTTTTGCAATATCTGCTTGAGCTGACTTTATAAAGTTTTGTATTTCTTTGTTCTTTGCTTCTTGTGATTTCTTTAATGCCTTTACTTGAGTTGATGCGGATACAACCTTTTGAACATCAATAACTGCAATTTTTTGTGGTTGCGGTACCGCAAAAGCTGTTGCTCCTGCCATCATTATTGATACAATAGATAAAGCTGTTAATTTTTTTAAATTCATAATTCTCTCCTTTATAATTTAACGACTATTCTTGAACATCGTCTGTTTTATTCATTTTCTGACAGTTGTTTAATATCAATAAAACAATTGATAACAATATTATACATACAGACATGATAATTGCAACAGGAATTCCGTAAATATATCTTATGCTGTCTATTCTGCAATATTCCACGCATATTCTTGCAATAGAATACATAATTAAATATATTAAAGCAAGATTGCCTTCTTTTTTTATTTTTCTGCCAGCTGTTAAATATAATAAAATTCCGAAAATTGCAAAATCCAGTATGCTTTCATATAAAAATGCCGGATGATAAAATTCAACATCTTGGAAAGGTATTTGCCTGTACTGCGGTGCAATGTATAGCTTCCAAGGTAAATTCGTAGGAAGTCCGTACGCTTCGGAATTAAAAAAGTTTCCCCATCTGCCTATGGACTGCCCCAGTGAAAGCCCTATAACCGATACATCACACAATTTTTTAACAGATATTTTATGCCTTATCGCATATAGTATAAGACCCAATAATCCGCCTAATATCGCTCCGTGTATTGATATTCCGCCATGTCTTAGTGCGAATATTTCTGTCGGAAAACGCAGGTAGAAGCTATAATCCATTACGCAATAGTACAGCCTTGCTCCGATTATGCCAAAAATAATAAGATAAGGCGCTAAGTCTATGATTGTTTCTTTTTGCAGTTCATAATATTTAGTTCCTATCCAATCGGAAACAAGAGTCCCGACGGCTATTGCCAAAGCTAATATTACGCCGTAAAAATATATGTTAACACCAAATATGGTGAATATGATTTGTGATGGTGAGGTGAACATTTTCTTTTTAATCTTCTTTCTTTGACTCTCCGTTAGAAGATATAAATTCTTCAGATTGCTTAATCATTTCATATATTGCATCTTTATTTTCAGGATTAGGTACAAATTCCAAATACTTATTTAAGCTTTCAATTGATGCTTTTTTGAGTTCAATAACTCTTTCTTTATCAACTTCAACAACATCTCTTTTTATATCAGCATTTTCTTTTTCCGTGTCAATAGATGCTGTTTCTTTGACTTCCGATTTTTCATAAATATCGTCTGCCAAACCTATTTGTGCAACACCTAAAGAATAATAGAAATCATAGAAATCCGGTTTTATTTTAATCCCGTCTTCCAAAGCATTAATAGCTGTATCATATTTTTCGGCCCCAATAGCTGCAACACCCAAATTGTAGTATGTTTGGTACATGGTATTATCCAAATCCAAGCTTGCCTGCAAACGATTCATTGCAGATTCATAATCGCCTTTTTGCATGTATTCTGTCGCTTTATTATTTAATTCTTGTACCGCTATATTATTAATACAAGCTGTAGAAATGACAGCCACTAATAAAACCGAAACTATTAACAGTGCTTTTTTCATCTAATTATTCCCTTTAAAATCTCTCTCTTATGGACTAATTTTATAATACAAACAATAAATAATCAAGAATGTAACAATCAGATAATATACTTATGATTTGAGTTATGCCGAATTATTGTAACATTTCAGCAGAATATAAATATCCCTCTCCATTGGGAGAGGATATAATTTCAATTTGAAAACCGCAAGGTTTGAAAATTAGAAATTATTGGTGAGGGTTAGCTGATAAATTGAGTTTTAACCCGGCAA
>CADBXV010000107.1 GCA_902798645.1 uncultured bacterium | reverse complement strand
ATTATAAATATTAAATAAAAAAATTTTTTATTTAATATTTTCTTTTTTTTGTTTCTGAATATTATTGATTTTTGAGTTTTATTTTTGTACAGAAATTGACAAAACGCTTTCTGCTAGGTCTTTTCAAATATTTTGATACAAATATAATTAAATTATAAAGTGATTGGGAACGATAGATTTGAGGCACAACAATACCCCTGTTGGGTTATATTGTTATGCTGAAAATCACCCAACTCACTGATTAAAATATTAAAAAAATCGTTACTGCTAGATATAGAAAGGTCGACTATATCAGAGAGGAATTGTAAATGATGAAGATTTGTGCTTATTGCCAAAAAAGAATTATTGTAAGACTAGTTTTAACAGTATTAAATCTTAAGCCATCAGAACTTGCAAGAGAGTTGGATTTATCTGAAAGTCTTGTAAGTAAATATCTCGCAGGTGAAAGAAAATCAAATGAACTAGACCTCTTTTTTATTGAGCAGATATTCAATATAAAGGTCAATGATTATGACAGAACTGAACACGAACAGCCAACAGGCATCTTGGGTTGATGCAAGAACTGCGTGTGAATTATTAAATATCAGTTATAAAACATTAAAAAATAAATGTTATTTAAATCAACTAAATTACAAAATTATTAAAAACGGCAATAAGAGTAATTATTTTATCAATAAGGATTCATTACCCGAACTTTTTATTAAAGGATTTACTAGCAAATTTTCTGATAAGAAATATTCAGAAGTTCCGAATTGGGCAAAAGCTCAAGCGGATAAATATTTGCCAATTATAAAAGCAACATTAAAGCTGAAAGGTTCGGCGTTAAGGGAATTTGTTGCAAATTTTAACCTCACCCATACTAATTTTCAAACATCTTATTCCTCTATTATAAAAATGAGAAAAAGATATAATAAATACGGTATAAACGGTTTATTAGCAAACTATGGTTCAAATGGTTTGAATCGTTCGACCGTAAAACAAGCCGATTTTGATTATTTCAAGAATTTATATTTAGTTGAAGGTGCTCCTTCGTTAAGATCTTGTCGAGATCAAACTTTGGGACACGCTTTATCAATTGATTCAACTATTGATAAATGTACTTTTCCAAGTCACATGGCATTTAAAAGAAGATTAGAAAAAGAAATGCCTGTTCAAGCAATATATCTAGCAAGATATGGTGCATCGGCATATAAAAGAAAATTTGAAAATTATATTGAAAGAGATTATTCGACAATATCTTGTGGAAAAGTATGGGTATCTGACCACGCACAAATTGATGTGTCGGTATTTGATTCTGAAGGAAATGTAGTATTTCCTTGGGTTACTGCTTGGAGGGATTATAAATCAGGAAAATGGTTAGGGTGGATTTTACAATGCGGAAGTCCTAATTCTGACAGAATATTTCAGGCATTTTATTATGCGGCAGAAAAGTTTGGTTTACCTGAAGATGTAATTATTGATAACGGAAAGGATTATCGATGCAAAGATTTTGCCGGCGGCAGAAAAATAGAAAAAATTAAAATTCAATATGATAAAAATAAAACTTCATCAATGCTTGATGAATTAAATGTAAATGTGCATTTTGCTTTGCCATATAATGCTCAAACAAAGCCAATAGAAAGAGATTTTCTTAAATTAAAAGAGATGCTATCTAAACACGTATATGGTTATAGAGGTGGGAATGTTGTAGAAAGACCTGAACGTCTTGCTCAAGAAATAAAAGCAAATAAAATTTATGATTTTGAAAGATTTAAATCAGCATTTAATGACTATATTATTAATGTTTTAAATAAAAAACCTTCTGAAGGGAAAAATCACAATGGATTAAGTCCTGATGAGCTTTTTGATAAAGAGTTTAATGAAATTATTAAGCCAACTCATGAGGCACTAAAACTCTTCTGCACAAGAACTTCACGCAATTTCACTATTGCAAGAAATGGTATTAAGGATCGCCAATTAGAAATTACTTATTGGGCAGATTGGATGATTTCACAGATGTCTGTTAAAGTTTATCTCCGCAGAGATCCTGAGAATTATAAAGAAGCGTGGGTTTTTAGATTAGATAACGATGAATTTTTAGGTAAGTGTACAGCCGTAAAAGCTGTTGCTGCACTACACGCAAACGAAGTCTCAAAAGAAGAATTTAAAGAGGCTTTGGCTATTAAAAAGCATAGTTTAAAACTAACAAAAGCTTACTTGGATAATTTAGAAATGATTCCTATTGAAGAGCAATGCAATAACTATAAATTGGCATATGCAAAAAAAGAAAAGGAATCCAAACCAAAAGTTACTATTATTGCTAACACCCCAATGGATAAAGCAATACGAAAAAACAAAGATATGGAAGCATTTGGCAAAAACGATTTAACAATGTTTATGCCTGAACAAAAACCAAAAGAAGAGGATTTGTATTTATTTGAAACAGATTTAATTCTTGACGAAGAATTGAAAGGAGTCGCTAATGGCGGATATTAGAAATGATTTAAAAACCTTAATGGAAGCAAAAGGATTATCTGTAAATTTTGTAGCCACAGCCATTGGTGTAGCAAAATCAACAGTAAGTATGTGGATTAATGGCACTTATAAAGGTGACAATTCCCGTATTACTGATAGAATAAACAATTTTATTCAAAGAGAAAAAGAACGTAATAATGATGAAATTCCATTTGTTGATATTTCAATTAACAGGTATATTTCAGAAATCGGCAGACTTTGTCATACAAAAGGCAAGATTGGTGTTTGTGCCGGCAGAGCAGGACTCGGTAAAACTGTTGCTGTAAAGGAATATACAAAGAACTTTTTAGATGCAATTTTAATAGAAAGTGATTCAGGTTATACCGCAAAATCATTACTTCTTGAAATTCATAAAAGACTCGGTCTTTCTGGAAAAGGCTGTGCTTATGACCTTATGAATGAAGTCGTAAATAAATTAAATAATTCAGGACGATTATTAATAGTTGATGAGGCAGAAAATCTGCCATATAGAGCGTTAGAAATTACACGCAGAATTCACGATAAAACAGGGATTGGAGTTCTGCTAGTAGGAAGAAATGTTTTATTTGAGAATTTGCGAGGTTATAACAATCAATATGATCAACTTTATTCAAGAGTAAAATATCACAAATTACTTGATAGATTGCTCATTCAGGATGTAACAAAAATTTTAAATGCGGCAAGATTAGATCCTGATTTAGCAGAAACTTTTCTTTTCTATTCTGATGGAAATACAAGAAAGTTAGAACATTTAATTACTCACAGTATTAGCATTGCCAAATTTAACGGCATTGAAAAGGTCGATTCTACTGTGATTAAACAAACTTCAAAAATGCTGATGGCATAGGAGGGATTAATTATGTTAGTAGATAAATCGCTCGGTAAGCCTCCATTCCGACCCGGTGAAACCGCTTTTTATGTATTTTTAATCGCTCTTGCCATCTTTATTTTTGGAGTGCAAGTCGGAATTAAACATGGGCGAGCATTAGAGCTTGAGGATTTAAGTATTAAATATGGCTACACCTTCACAGATTAAAAGAATTCATATTTTAAAATCATTACTCGGTTTAGA
>CADBXV010000106.1 GCA_902798645.1 uncultured bacterium | reverse complement strand
CATCAAGAATCTACCCTCTACCTACGGGAGAGGGAGCAGTTGTAGGCGAAGTATGAGCCGTACAAATGCGGGTGAGGGGTTAGTCTTTCTTGAGCAAAATCACTCCCTCGCCCTTCGGGAGAGGGTTGGGGTGAGGGGTTAATATTTCTTAAAAATTGTCCGATAAATAACCTCGCAAACCCCATCTAAATTACTATCCACATCATTATTCCAAAACCTTAAAACTTTATAACCTTTACTTTCTAAAAAATCTGTTCTTTGTTTATCTTTTTCTATATTTTCAGGCTCGTTATGCTGACCTCCGTCAAGTTCAATTATCACATTATGTATTTCGCAAACGAAGTCTGCTACATAATTCCCAATAGGGACTTGTCTGCGAAATTTAAGACCATAAAATTGATTATTTCGCAAAATATTCCATAAAACTTTTTCTTGTTCTGTCATATTTTTACGGAGCATTTTTGCTTGATTTAGAGTTGTGCTTTTGTGTTTCATGTTTTTATTATAACATGATTGACCCCTCACCCATTTTTCTAAGGGGTAAATAATAATGATAACTACCCCTAAGAAAAATTGCCCTCTCCCGATGGTAGAGGGCTAATAAAGCACAGGATGTGAAATTTATCACTTCCTATTTTTCAAATTTCCCTACCCTGCCATTTCAATCCAACTGTCATCAGATATTAATTCGCCTGTCGGATTCCTTTTTACAATAGTAGTTTCTAATTTGCCGTTAGGGTATAGGTCTTGATAGTATTTGATTTGTCCGTTATCTTGCGTGAATGTTCTGCGTAATACCCTTTCAAGATGTGAATAATTTTTGCCCTCATAAGGTACTTCTATATGCACCTTTCGTATTTTGTAATCGGTCAGTTTTTCGGGATTAATTTCACCGCTTGTAATCATATTGTTTAATTTAGAACCGACAACACCCCAAACTCCGTCTTTGGGTACTCTGCGTTTTGGCATGATTTTTTCAGATAAATATTTTAATACCGCTTTACTGCTTTCTATACACCCTTTGGAATGTTCTGCATCCATTAAAGCCGTATAATAACTAATACTACGCCCGAATGATACATTTGAAGCCAACCCCTCACCCGAACCTGTAAGACTCATTTTATTCGTCAACAGGTGCGACCTCTCCCGCTGGTAGAGGTTAGTTTGATTGTTGTTTTGGGAGATTGAATTAATACACCCATAATTTTGCGATTGATTTTGGCATATAGGTACAGCACCTATATTTACCCCTTTACCCCTGATTAGCATAATAATGCTCCTTTCATAAATGGTTATTGTTGGGTTTCACCCAACCTACAGTAATAACAAAAACTCAAATTGGTTATTCCCTCACCAGAAAATCTAAAACTCATTCTTCGTTTTGATTTTCTTACCTCTCTCTTGACCCGTTCGCATTAAACAAATATCGCTTACGCTTACATTCTTTGCTCACAGGTCGTTCCCACTAAATTGATGTTGCGGGCGAGGGGAAAGGGAACTAAATAAATCGTCTAAATCGTTTTGAGTAATATCTGTCCATTTATGTCCTTTGTTTTTCTTGATTTTATAATAACACAAGAAAAAATAAATTTGCAATGATTAAAGCTTTACTGCTTTACAATTTTTTTTTAGCATTATACAATTTATGTAATTGTTAATATCTTAGATAAAGAGGTAACAAATGGATCAAATTATTAAAATCGCATGGGAATTAAACGAAAAAACTGATAACCGCTATAAATTAGTTTACGAAATCGCCGAACTTGCTAAAAAGTTAGTCGATGAAACTCAAATGAAAAAAGCCCGAGACGAGTTTGGTTTTGAAGAAGCGGCAGTTAACGAAAATCCTTACAAAAAGGAAAATCCCGTAGAACACGCCATTATGGTTAAAGCTTCAGAATCAGATGATACTGAATTGGTGGGCTAGGGAAAATAAAGGATACATTAAACTTAAAACTTCCGCTTCAGATGAGGCGGAAGTTTTTTTGTAAAAGTTTCTTAACAATTAGTCAATTTTTATTCTTTACAAGTTTTATATAGAAAGAAGGTCGAAGTATGAATAATTTAAACAAAAATAGTCAAAAATTAATGAACTTAATTTGGGGGCTGTAATTATGGTAAATGTTGCAGCTGTATTTTCTACGTTAGGAAACCCAAACTCTCTTGTTCCGCTTGCAGTTAAAGATATTTCATCCACAACTGCAATTACGGCAAGCTCATTTCTTACAGGAAAAGAAGAAGGACAAGACAGATTAATTGATGAAGTCGGGACTCAAATTATTTGGCTTTTGGGCATTCCTGCATTCAAATGGCTATTTGATAAAACTATTTTTAAAGCGTTCAATCTCGATTCAGAATTTGATGTAAGAAATCTTAAAGACAAAGACGTATTTGAAAAAATTAAAAAATACGCTCCAACCGATGACATTAAGAAAAATATTGAAAAAATAGGCAAAAAACAGGGAACATTTAAAAATGTTGCTCTTTACAAATTCTTTTTTGCAACAGGTGCAACTATCGCAAGTTACATAGGATTAACAAAAGCAAAACAATCTTATACTGAAAACAAAATCAAGAAAAATCTTATTGAGGAATTTCACAGAAAACAAAATAATGAAAACAAAACTTCGACAAATAACGGAGATGTGACTTTCAAAGGTCTGGGTGAAGTCGTTAAAAACTTTGCATTTTCTCCGGTTAAAAACATGTGGATATTAGACGGTGCTATTACAGGAGAAAGACTTGCAGACTCAAGAAGTCCTCAAGAACTTGCAGGATATTCAATAAAAGAAGGGCTATATCTCTTCTTTATGTATTATGCCGGAAATAAAATTCAACAAGCACTTGAAAAAAGAGCCGAGAAAAAACATCACAAATCAATAGGATTGGATGCAAGAGTTATTGAAAACGGAAATCTTCAAAAAGCATTTGAAGACAATTCCGTTAAAAACAGTTTGGAAGCTTTTGCAAAAATAAAAGATAAAAGTGATGCTGATATTTATGAATTTCTGCATAAAAATCCTGCAAATGAAGTTGTCAAAGTTGCAAAAGATTCGGACATTATTTCAATGTACGAAAAAACAAATAAAATTGATACCAGAAAATTTATCGACCTTGAAGATATTAAGAGTACGTATGAAAAAATAAATACGCTTTACAAGCAATATTTAGAAGCAACCGCAAAGGGTGAAACATCAGAACAATTCTTTAAGGGTGTAAAAAAATTAAAAAGAAATTCAATAGTTACAAATATAGCAACATGCATCTTTGCCCTTAGCGTTGTAACACCTTGTGCTATGCTTGCTAAAAGACTTTTGGGGAAAAATGACACAGAATTCCAAACAAAAAAAGAAATTAGAGAACAACTTATAAAGGAAGGTGTAATATCATAATTATTTATAGCAATTTTTAGTAAAACTTGTTATAATATGAACAAATAAAGGAGGGCATATGAAAAAAATCATTATCATGGCAATGTTTGTAACTTTAACCGGCTCAGTATTTGCTGCTGACGTTTTTATGAACAACAATCCATTTCCGCAAACAATGCCTCAAACAATGAACAATATTTATGAATCAGAACCTGCAACAATTCAACAAGAAGCTAAACAGGAAAAGAGATTTTGGTTTAGAAAAGGTAAAAATCTGCAAGAACAAGACAAAATAGAACAAAGTCAAAATAATCTCAATACTTTTCCTAAAAAAGAAGGTGCCGGCGACGGAAGTTTT
>CADBXV010000105.1 GCA_902798645.1 uncultured bacterium | reverse complement strand
TTAAAAGACCGGTAGAAATTCTCTTAGAGTGTTCTTTTTGTACTTCTTTAACTCGTGTAAATATATTATTTAAGCGCTGGTGGGTTACTGCACTTATATATATTTTTGGAATATAACTCAAAAATGGGATTTCGTTTTCAAGTTTTTTTTCAAATTTATTTACGGTATTAGATTTTTTATCCTCTATTAAGTCCCACTTATTAATGGCAATTACCATACCTTTGCCTGCTTCTGTTATAATAGATGCTATTTTTTTGTCTTGATCTGATATCCCGTTAACAGCTTCGGTTGCATCTATTACTAAAAGCGCAACATCACATTCCTTTATAGAACGAATTGCTCTGTCTACCGCAAATTTTTCAACACCATAATCTACCTTTGATTTTTTACGTATTCCTGCAGTATCTACAATTACAAATTCCTGTTCATTATAGATTAATCTGGAATCTATACTGTCCCTTGTTGTACCGGAAATATCTGAAACAATAACCCTTTTTTCTCCGAGCAACGCATTAACAATTGAAGATTTACCTGCATTCGGACGTCCGACAATTGCCAGCTTTATTGAACCGTCTTCATCTTTGGTTTCATCTTGGACAAAATCTTTTGTTATTTCGTCCAATAAATCTCCTACACCGCCGGAACCATGCAAAGCCGAAATTGCAATAGGCTCACCTACTGCCAAAGAATAAAAATCGCTTATCATTGTAAGTTGGCTGTGAGAATCAACTTTATTTACAGCCAAAAATATTGGCTTGTCTGACTGTCTTAATATATTCGCAATATCTTCATCTACCGGTGTTACGCCATCAACACCATCTACTAAAAATATTATTTTATCGGCTTCTTCACAAGCTATTTTTGCCTGATCATATATAGAAAGCATTATTTCATCTTCATCACCGGGAACAATTCCGCCTGTATCAATAACAGTAAATTGTTTACTCTGCCACTCTACATCAAAATAAATTCTATCTCGAGTAACCCCCGGTAAATCGTCAACTATAGATTGTCGTTTTCCGACAAGTCGGTTTACAAATGTTGATTTGCCTACATTCGGGCGTCCTACTACTGCAATAATCGGTTTTCTTTTCATAATACAGTTAGTTTAACATAAAGAAAATATGTCTGCTACTTTTTCTTATGTTCCGATTCTACTTCTTACTTATTATATTTAACACTCTACTTTATAAACTTATATATCTCTGACTGAATAGAATTTGCTCTTGCTATATATTTCGACAACTGCTCATATTTCTCTACAGCTTCTCCGTATGGATAACGACTCCGCATAAGATCATCTACACTTCTATTTATATTTTCAAGTTTTGTAAGAGAATTTCTTACCTCTATAAGAGATGCAAATTTTCCGGGAAGTTTTGACATCAATAATCGGCTTACATTAGCAATTGTTCTGTATACATCCGCAAATTTTTCCCTGAATTTTGAAGTTATTCCTCCTGAGATTTTTGCTGACAGACTTGCTTCATTATACATATCAGTCATATATTTTAAATTTTCCTGAAGCTTTAATTTTCTGTTTTGCAAGGTTTCTAAAAGATAATTATCACGTATCTCACTTGCCGTTTGAATTTGCTTACTAACTTCTGCTATCTCTTGTTCCGTTTTTGATATCTTATATTCAAGCTTAAAGACTTCATCATTAACATCTTTATAAGCATCTTCCCTCAATATATTGTAATCGTAATCGTTTAGATGTTTTAGTGATTCTGTTTGAGATACATTTTGCATAGGAATTTCAGACTGCATAAAAAAATTGTTTTCATCTTCTACGACATTTTGTTGATGAAATAAATTGCTTCCTGTACTTATAAATTGATCTCCGTCCATAAAAAAATTATACTATTAATTTCCGATTTCTTCAATTCTCTGCTTTAAAAGCCGAGCAGGGTAATAATCCGGAAGCAAATTTAAGCATTCGTTTACATAAAAACATGCTTCACTTAAGTTATTTGTTTCCAAATAATATTTTGCATACATATAGTGAAGCTCCGGATCATTATAATAAATTTGTTTTGATCTGTCCATATATTTTAAAGCAGAAGAATACAAATGATTTTCCAACATTACTCTTGCTGCAAATTTATAAGTTTCTTGATTTATTGATGACAAAATCTCTAATGCTCCCAAGCATTGTTCTACGTAATTTATCTTTTCATTCTTTAACAAAAAATCTAAATCAATTTCCAAAAAATTTCTTATTCCGAAATATGTCGGATATACTGTCATAAAGCCTTTAAGAATAGAAACGAAAGACATTCCCCATTTGCCCCTTGGTGAATCTATTTCTGAAAACACTTTCTCTGCTGAATCCAAATCATCTGCTAATATTGCTAAATATGCATGATAAACAGAGCTTGGTCTGATAGTCAACTCAGAGTTAACACAATCAAAAAAGAAAATTTTATCTTTATTAAAATCCTTCATTCTTTTTGTTAATTCTAATTGACTGAGGTCTTTTTTCTTCAACTACAACTTCTTCTGTACCGCCTGCAGAATCAATCTTCTTATCATTAAGATTTGTACTGTCTTTTATTAATTCACTTACAGAATCTACGGCAGAAACTTTTGCACTTGTTCCCATTAAGTTTGCAAGTTTTATTTGAAGATAAATTTCTTCACGATATATCTTAACGTCTTTGTCTGCCTTTATAGCAACTTTACACACACCATTTTTTGCCTCGACAATAGTTATCTCTATATTGTCGTTTATCATTATTTTTTGACCGTTTTTTCTGGTTATTACTAGCATGTTTATCCTTAAAACTAATCTTTTTTAAACATAGGATGACTTATGTCATATCCTGAACCTGACAAAACTATCTGCCCTGCTTTTTGATTGTCCAAATTGAATATCAGCGGAGCTAAAAGGTTTATTGTTGTACCTCTCGGATTATCTTGAGGTATAGATGTTATATTCATTACCAACAAACTTTCAGCATTCGTTATTTCTAAATCATTTATTACACTGTCAGACAAATCAACTGAATAATCATAATCTAACGATGCTACTGATATAATCGGAAATGCTAATGATGGATCCTCTACTGATTGCAACCATTTAAACAGAGTATCCTTATTCGGATCTAAAATTATAAATTTTGATGAATCATTAAATCCGATTATCGGCAGAACAAAGCTAAAAATTCTGCTATCTTCTACCTCAATTTCTCCAAACTTTACTGTATTTACTATCATTTACTTAACTTTCTAAAAATTCGTCGTCATTTGAGTTGTCAAAAGCGACTGTATAATCTGCGGACTTAATTGTGCCGAATTATTCCTGTTACCCAAAAATGTATTTAAAATATCATAATTTGAGCTGTTTTTTCCAACTACATCTGATAGACCTGCCCTTTGTAATGTTCTTAACGCACTTACAATCTCATCATTGGAAGGACCTTGCGATGAAAAATCTTTGTATTCTCTAAATCTTTGCGGTGCAATTTCTTCTTGTCTGTTGATATCTCTTTTTAAATTTTCAATTTTTTGCTTTTCGTAAATGCCCCTTGCTTCATTTGAAAATCCGGAGCCAAATGAACCTTTTATAAATCTATCTTCCTCTGTATCACCTGAATTTGATACATCTTTCTCATTACAACGAGTCGGATCTACAATACATCTTTTACCTTTTTTCGCATAACTTCCTAATACACCGTTTGGAGAAAGATATATTGCATTGTCATATGCTCTGATAGCTTCATCTTTTTTCCCCAACTGCGCATTAGACATTGCCAAATAATAATAAGCTAATGCATCA
>CADBXV010000104.1 GCA_902798645.1 uncultured bacterium | reverse complement strand
TCTCAAAAAATTTCATCTGATGTATTATCAGCTACATTAGAAATTATCCAAAAAACAGTTGCTAAAGGCAAAAAAGTTACTTTAGTTGGTTTCGGTACTTGGGAAGCTCGTAAGAGAGCTGCTAGAATCGGCAGAAACCCACAAACTGGTAAAGAATTAAAGATTGCAGCTAAGACAGTTCCTGCTTTCTCAGCTGGTAAATCATTCAAAGAACTTGTAAAATAGTTTCTTTAAACAATAAAATTTGTTGGAGCGGTTATTCAAAATTGAATAACCGCTTTTATTAGAGATATATACTCATTCTTAGTTCATCACCCAAAGGAAATGAACTTCAACAAACCCTCATCCCACATTCGTAGCTCGCTTACGCTCACACGACTGTCAGCCCTCTCCCAAGAGAGGGGTAATATTGGATTCTAAGGGAATAGAGTTTACATTATTTTCCCTAATAAAGTGCAAATTTTTCATAGTCTATATATAAAAAAAAAACGGGCAATTGCCCGATAAAAATTTTGTAAGATGTAAGATGGGGTATTATAAAATGTTATTATTATTAATCTATATTTAAACCAGCTTTTTTACAAAAGTTTTTGGCACTTTCTATTAATGACGGATAATTTTTTGAAATAGCTTCGTCACCAGCCATTTCTTTGTATGCCTTTACAACTTGATCTTGTAAAGCTTTATCATTTTGATGTTTTCTTAATTTATTTTCTAAAGATTTAAAATTATTTAATTTACTTACTGCATCTTGATTTTTTGAAATCTTATCATCTTTAGCTGCTGTTGCTAATGATTTTTTCAAATCTTTACCATCATCTTTGACTTGTTCTTGTCTTTCTTTTTCTTTTAAATCATCATAATCTTCTTTTAATGGTTCTAATGCCTTAATTGCTGCATCTACTTCTGTTTCTCTATTATTTTTTGCTGTTTCTTTTTTTTCTAATATTTCTTTTGCGCTTTCTAAAGCTTTTTCTTCTGCAATTATATCTTTAATTAGCTGTTTGTATGCTTCATATTCTACTGTATCAGTTACTTTTTTTGTGTTGTCTTTTGGATCTTCTATTTGAAAATCTTTTTCTGTTAATGTTCTGTCGTCTTTATATTTGTCTTTTAACTTTTTTAATAATGGTTCTAAGCGTTTTTCACAGCCAGATACACTAGCTTTTGCCTTGTAATAATCATCTGTTACACTTTTTAAAGCATTGGCTTTTATTTCAGAAACATTTTTAAATTCATCAAGACTGTTTAACGATAGTGTCTTTAAATGTTCTTTAGCATCTGCTTTAACATTTTTGATTTCATCAGATGCAGAAACTTTTGATTTTTTATTTTGAATTGCTTGAGCGATTCCGCCGATTAATAAATTTGAGCCAATCATACCGATTAGAGAGCCAACGTAAGAATTATCTGTAGTACAGCCGCAACCGTATCCGCCCATTCCGAAAAAGCTGGCAGGTGATCCGTACATATTGCCAAGACCGCTGCAACCGCACATAGAGAACAAGCTGCCGCCCATTCCAAAGAAGCTTGCAGGAGAACCATACATATTGCCAAGACCACATCCACCCATCATTCCGGTTAATGAACCGAAAGCACCATACATAAGAGCTTTGCCAAAGTTCATATTACCTTGATTAGAATTGAAGTTGTATGTAGTATTGTAAACTGCCATCTTCGTTAATATCCTATCTTACTTTATATATATAAAGTATATAAATAATAATCAATTTCACAAAGATAAAAAAGCGTTACAAAACTTTACAATTAACTTTAATAACTTAAGTATAAATATTGCTTGGTATTTTAGTTTAATTTTGGTGTATAATCTTTGTATGGCTGTTTACTTTTTTTATGGGGAAGAAGATTTTAATATTGATTTAGAACTCGATAAAATGCGTTCTAAACTTAATCCTGATTTTTTATCAATGAGTTATAAATCATTGGACAATCCTGATTTTGAAGATTTAATAACAGCATTAAGGTCATCTCCGATGATGTTTGGAGAATCTTTAACAGTTATTGATATTTATAATTATTTTTTTGCCAACGGATTTAATTTTGAAGATAAGCAGTTAGACGAGATAGAGTTTGCGCTGGAAAATAATCAAGAAGCTAATAATATCGTTTTTATTGTTCGAATCCCGCGTAATGATAATAAAAAAATAGATGCAAGACGAAAATTGTTTAAACTTTTATCCAAATTTAATGCAAAAGAGTTTACGCAATTTAGCCCGTTTAAGACAGCTGAACTTTCCACTTGGATAAAAAATAGGGCTAAAAGCAAAGATATTCAAATTCAAGATGATGCAATATTAATATTGATTGAACAGATTGGAACTAATCTTAGACAGTTAGATTCAGAGTTAGATAAATTAAAGCTATCTGCTTATCCTGAAAAGAAAGTTACAACAAAAATGGTTGAAGAAAATTGCATTGCTAATCAGGATTTATTTCATATTACAAATTATATTATGAAAGGCGAAAAAGGGCGTGCTGTTCTTGAATTTAAAAAACTCATAAATATTAAATATCCGCTTGAGATATTATCAGCTTTACAGACAATGATAAGACAATGGGTTATTATAAAAGCAAAATCAAGTGCTTCAATACAAGACGTTATGAGAATGTCAGGAATCAGAAATGAGTATAGAATTCAGAATTTAAAAAAGGATTTAAAGAATATTTCGCTCAAAGATTTGGTATGCTTAAAAGAAAATTTGTATGATGTTGAATGCAAAATAAAATCAGGTCAGTCTATCAGTCCTGAGATGGAGGTAGAACTTGCGCTTATCAGATAAATATGCATTTTTGGCTAATTATTTTACAACAGCACTTTCTGATAATAACAGGGCATTACCTCAGAGTTTGTTGTTTTATGGAAATGATTTTAATATTCAATATCTTTTAGCAAACGAAATCGCAAGATTATTAAATTGTCAAAAAGATAAATCTGATGAATGTGATTGCTTAAATTGTAAATGGATAAAGGAAGGAACACATCCTGCGGTGATGACAATATCAAGGATTGATAATAAACCTGAAGATGATATGTCAAAAACAGTAATTTCAGTTCGTCAATCACAAATGATAAAGTCAATGCTTGTGAATTCTTCTGAATTTCACAGAGTGTTTATATTTTGCGATAGAGATGACGAAGGTAATATATGCGGTTTAAACCATCAGAATTTTCAAGATGATGCGGCTAATTCTTTATTAAAGATAATCGAAGAACCGCAAGCAGGTATAACATTTATATTCCTAACTCGTTATATAGATGATGTTCTTTCTACTATAAAATCTCGTTCACAATGCTTTTTTGTTCCGTCATTTGAAAGTACAAATTATGATTATTCATGTATTGACGGTATTTTTACGGATTATTTTAATTTCGAGCGAAAAGATGTTTTTGACGTATCTCAAAATCTGCAAGAACTTTCTAAAAAGGTTTCTATTGCCGAGATATTAGACGGAATTCAAAATTATATTATCGCAGTTTTAAAATCAAATCCTAAATCTGTTGATTTAATGAAACATATAAAAATAGTAGAAGAATCAAAAGTTCAGGCAAAAATAGGCATGAAATCTTCAGGGATATTTGATGATTTATGTTTAAAGCTTATAAAATAATGAATTCATACACTTGCAATTTAAAATCGGTTGTTTTACAATGATTTCAGTTACACAATTGCTATAAAGGTGGTGAAAATATAAATGGCAGAAGTTAAAGTTGGCGAAAACGAAAGTATTGAAAGCGCTTTAAGAAGATTCAAAAAGAAAATTCAAAAAGC
>CADBXV010000103.1 GCA_902798645.1 uncultured bacterium | reverse complement strand
AACCTTCCGGGTTTATATCCTCTCATTTTTGCTTCGTTAGTTTTTGCGTATAATTCCCTTATAGGCGTAAATACATCCGTATAAGTTGCAGGATTTGAACGAGGTGTTCTGCCTATAGGGGATTGGTCAATATCAATAATCTTATCCAAATTTTCAAAACCGAGTATCTCTCCTACACCCTGAGGTTTAGGCTTATTTTTCCTAAGCTTATGAACTGCATACTCATAAATTAAGTCTTGCATTAATGTCGATTTACCGGAGCCGGAAACCCCTGTTAACACAACAATTTTACCCAGCGGAATATCCACATCTATATTTTTTAAATTGTTCCTATAGGCATTTCTGACTTGCAAAAAGTTGCCGTTTCCTTCTCTGGTTTTCTTTGGAATAGGAATTTTCAAATCTCCGCTTAAATATTTTCCTGTAATAGATTCCTCACTGGATATTATGTCATTCACTCCGCCTTGAGCAATCACATTCCCACCGTTCACACCGGCTTTTGGTCCTATATCTACAATATAATCAGCATTTCTTATTGTATCTTCATCATGCTCAACAACAATAAGAGAATTCCCCATATTTCTTAATTTCATCAATGTTTTAATCAATCGGTCATTATCTCGCTGATGCAAACCTATGGACGGTTCATCCAATACGTACAGAACACCTGAAAGCCCACTTCCTATTTGAGTTGCAAGCCTAATTCTCTGTGCTTCGCCACCAGAGAGAGTTCCTGATGCTCTTGCAAGATTTAAGTAATTCAGGCCCACATCACATAAAAATTTCAATCTTGCCCTTAATTCATCAATAATTTGCTTTCCGATTTTCATTTGAAAATCACTCAACGTCACATACAAGTCCGTCACAAATTCCAATGCTTTATCAATCGGCATCATACAAAATTCATGAATGTTTACACCATTTATTCTTACAGCAAGAGGAAATGGTTTAAGCCTTGCCCCTCCACAGGCTTCACAAGGTGTTAAAATCATATATTTTTCTATTTCTGTTTTCCAATATTCGCTCTCTATATTGTAATGCTTCATTAAAAACGGGATTACACCTATAAATTTCTGCAGAGTATTCCTATATCTGTGAGAACCAAACTCTCTAATTCTCATAGGGATTCTTTCATCACTGCCGTATAAAATTATTTCCTGATGTTCTTGAGGCATTTTCTCAAACGGAACGTCATAATCCATTCTGTAAGCAAGTTTTACGGCTGATAAAACATCATCATAATATGATGTTGCAGATTTACTCCAAGGATAAATTGCACCTTCGTTTATTGACTTTGTCCTATCAGGAACAACTAAATCAGGATCAATTTTAAAGTCAAATCCTAATCCGTCACATTTTGGACATGCTCCATACGGTGCATTAAACGAAAATATTCTTGGCGTTAATTCTTCAAAACTCAAATTACAATCTGGACAAGCTAGTTTTTCACTATATATAATTTCCTCTCCGCCGATTACATCAATATTTGTAACACCGTCTGCTTTCTTTAATGCAATCTGAACAGAATCAGCTATTCTCGATCTTGCTTCAGGTTTAACTATAACTCTGTCTATAACTACTGATATCGTATGAGCTTTTGTCTTTGCAAGCTTTATCTCATCTTCATCAAGATTATAAATCTCTCCGTCAACCTTTACTCTTACAAACCCCTCTTGTCTTAATTCTTCAAATAAAGATTGAAATTCCCCCTTTTTACCCTTCGCAATCGGAGCAAGTATCTGTATTTTTGTACCAACAGATAAATGCAAAATACTGTCTACAATCTCATCAATTGTTTGCGGCTTAATAGGTTTACCGCATTTAGGACAATAAGGCGTCCCTATTCTCGCATACAAAAGTCTTAAATAATCATATATTTCCGTAACAGTTCCTACTGTTGACCTTGGATTATTACTTGTTGACTTTTGGTCGATTGAAATTGCAGGTGTCAACCCGTCTATATAATCAACATCAGGTTTATCCATCTGTCCCAAAAACTGTCTTGCATAAGTTGAAAGACTCTCAATATAACGTCTTTGACCTTCTGCAAATATAGTATCAAAAGCTAAAGAACTCTTACCAGAACCTGAAACACCTGTAAAAACAACAAGCTCATTCTTTGGAATTTCTATTGATACATTCTTGAGGTTATGCTCCCTCGCTCCCTTTATTGTAATCTTTTCTGTCATAATTACATTATATACCAAAGTTCTTATTGGGCAAAAACAAATTTATAATATAAAATATTAAAAAAGACGGTACTTCAACCGTCTTTTCTTCTAAATCTTTATACGTTCAATTAAACTTTGTTATTTAACCTTCCTCAAACTGTTCAGCAACTTCAAACGGTTGTTCAGAAAGTTTAAGGGTTTCTCTGTCAATTATACCACGTTTAAGTTCGGTGAATGATGCTTTTTTAGAATTAAACATTTTTTTCAAGAATTCGTACGCAACTTTTGGATCACACTTTGTACCGCATGTGAATAAATCAACAGCTGCATACCCAAGTTCAGGCCACGTATGTATTGCTAAATGACTTTCGGATATAATTACAACACCAGATACACCATAAGGATTAAACATATGAAAGCACTTTTGAACGATTGTCGCACCACACTCCAAAGCCGCATCTATCATATACTTTTCTACTTTATCAATATTATTTAAAATATTAGAATCACATTCAAAAAATTCTGCAAGAACGTGTTGACCTAAATTTACTGTGACTAAGTTAGAATGAGTCTCTAGCTCTTTGAGTGATGATGATACAATTGTCAATTCATGTGCCTCCTATTCTACCGGTGAATATATTTATCACCAATTAAATTTTTAACATTTTATATATTACTATAAAAAACAAAAAATTTGTATTTTTTACACTTTTTATATGATAACTTAACATTTTGTTACATTATTTTTTTACAATGACTCTAATGCTGCTATTTTCATAAGTTTCGCATCGGGGACTTTTCCTGTCCAGATTTGAATTGCTCTTTCTGCTTGGTAAATAAGCATATCAAGTCCGCCTATTGTTTGAAACCCTCTTTTTTCTGCCTCTTTTATTAATACAGTTTTTTGAGGATTATAGATTATATCGTACACCAAAGCACTTGGTTTCAAAGTGTCAAAATCTTTTAATTCCAGAGCCATTTGATCAGCTATATATCCGCGCATTCCTATAGGTGTTGCGTTTACTAATATATCGGTATCCGCAAGGGAACGCATGTTCTGAATTTGATAAACATTAAATTCTATATCAGGAAACTTTGCACGTACATAGTTAACGGTTTGATGAGAATTTATAATATTTCTTGTATAAAAATCTATATTTTTCACACCTTTTTCAGCAAGTCCAACTACTGCAGCTCTTGCTGCGCCGCCTGTGCCTAATATACCGGCCGTTTTGCCTTTTAAGTCTACATCATTTGGGATAGCTTTTTTAAAACCATAAATATCTGTATTATATCCAAATAATTCTTTGTTTTCGAAAACTTTAACAGTATTTACACAGCCTGCAATATTTGCATAATCATCAATATCTGTAAGAAACAAGGACATTGGAACTTTTAGAGGTATTGTTACATTAAAACCTTGGTATCCGTTCGTTTTAATGTATTTAATTCTATCTACCAACTCTTCAGCCGGTGTTTCCATGACATCGTATTGAACATCTTCGCCAATACTGTTTAGTCCTGCTTTTTGAATCACGGCAGATATTGAATGTCCTAAAGGATAACCTATTATTCCGAGTTTGTACATGATTTATACCTCCAATTATTAAATTATACATCAGAATGTATAATTTGGTGTATTAAAATGTTATTTTTTATATATCCACTTTCTTTGACCGCAAAGAAAGTGGAGAAAGAAACTCTTGGCGGATTTTCGGTAGGGCGTAAGCCCGTAAGGTGGAGGTCGGACG
>CADBXV010000102.1 GCA_902798645.1 uncultured bacterium | reverse complement strand
CTGTAAACAGATATCTTGATTTATGTTTAAAATGCGGAGCTTGTTCAAAATTCTGCCCCAGTGGAATTGATGTCGTTGATATAATATCTTTTGCAAAAGCTGAATATTTTAAACTTCATAAATTTGAACAGTTTAAAGCTGTGATTCTTAAATTTGTTATAAATACTTTAAATAATGTTAAAAAAATAAAATTTACACCTAAAAGTAAAATTTTTGATAAAAAAGTAGTGTATTTTGCCGGCTGTGGCGGATTAAACAAAGACGTAATAAAAATTTTTAATTCAATGAATATTGAAGTTATCGTTCCTGATTTTAAATGCTGTGGTTTTCCTTTTTTTATAAGGGGTGATATGGATAGCTTTAAAGAATATATGGATTCTTTCTGCTCTATTCTTGAAAAATATAAAGATTATGATGTTGTAACAAATTGTGCAACTTGTGAAAAAACTTTAAAATCATACGAAAAATGGAATAAAAATTTTAAATATAATATTAAGAATGTTTTGGATTATATAAAAGAAAATAATTTGCAATTGGAACTTAAAAAACCGAAAAAGGTAACGTATCATAAGCCATGTAATCTGGACAATTATGAAAAAGTTAAATGGATTTTAGAAAATACAAAAAATCTTGAATATGTTGAAATGAAAGATTTTGATCTTTGCTGCGGACTTGGAGGTTTGACAAATATAAAAGAACATAAAATAATTTCAAAGTTATTCAGAAAAAAACAAGAATGCATAAAAGAAACAGGTGTAAGAAATATACTGACATCGTGCCTTGCATGCAAAATAACATTAAGTTTATTTTCTTTTGGAAAATATAAAGTTCAGGATTTTGCAGAATTTCTTGCAAAAAATTCTAGATAATATATTTGCTCCCTTGCCAAGAATCTCTTCGTAAAAATTCTCTATCAAGCCTGTTCATTGTATCTAATTTTCTTCCTATCCAGCTTGGTGCAACAAGTTCTAAACGGTGTCCGTTTCCTGCAACTCTGTGTATTGTTGTTTTTGGCGGTAAATATTCTAAAAAGTCACAAAGCTCTGTAACGTACTCGTCTTCGGTCATAAAGCTTATTTCCCCGTTATTATACATATCAGCTAACTTTGTTCCTTCCAAAGCAACAAGCATATGTATTTTTACACCTTCCGGCTCAAGCTTTGCAATAGTTTTTGCTGTTTCCATCATCTCTTCGTGTGTTTCAAAAAGGTTTAGTATAACGTGCAGACAGATATTTATGCCTTTATTTTTTGTTTTTTCATAAGCATCTAAAAAGCACTTGTAATCGTGTCCTCTGTTAATTTTCTTTAATGTTTTGTCGTGAACAGACTGCAAGCCGTACTCTATCCAAGTGTAATAATCGGGTGTAAATGTGCTAATAAGTTTAAGTTTATCTTCATCAACGCAGTCCGGTCTTGTTCCTATTGAAAGTCCTACTATATCATCACGGCAAAGTGCTGATTTATATATTTTTTCTAATTCTTGAACAGGTTTATAAGTGTTAGTGTAGGCTTGAAAATAAGACATAAATTTTTCGGCTTTAAACCGTTTTATCTGAATATCGGCTCCTACATTAACCTGTTCTTCTATGCTTAAACGATTTGAATGAGATTGAGAAAAGCTTCCGCTCTCATCACAAAAAATACACCCTTCCGTAGATATTGTTCCGTCACGATTTGGGCAGGTAAATCCTGCATCAAGAGTAATTTTATACACTCTTGCACCAAATTTTACTTTTAAATGGTCACTAAACTTGTTATATCTATTTTCTGTATTATTATAAGTGACTATTCCTTCACCCCTACCCTCTCCCATTGGGCGAGCGAGATTTGTTTTGTCGCTAAACTTATTATATTGATTTTCGGTTACGTTAAATTCCATAATTAGATTGTAGCATAATGAAAAATTGCTTATTATGAATAGCAAAAATTTTTATTACACGTTTTATATCAGGTAGAAAGAAATATATTATGAATTATGAACAAAAAATAATAAATAAGTTACCTGAAAAACTTGTAAATAGGCAATATAGAATTATGAGAACAAGAAGAAACAAAGCAATCGTTTTTGCAGGAGTAACATTTTGTACTGCAGCTGCAGAAGCCATTGCTCATAAAGGTTTAATGACTACAATTATAGGAGTCTATTCTTTAATCGGGATTAAAGCAACAGAGATTGCAATAAACACAATGAGAATCTTAAAACCTCAGTATCTTGAAATTTTAAACCGAGCAAAAAGTATCAATAAAACAAAACAAACCAACATGTAAATATTTTATTTTTTATTTATTCCATAAATTTGTAGGTCTGATTTACTTCGAATTATTTAATTGTTTTTTTTACCCACCCTTCGATTACTCTTAACGGAGCTCTTGTTATAGCAAGTGCCCATGCAGGAAGGTCTTTTGTTATAACTGATAATGCTCCTACGTTTGCACCTTCTGAAACTTTTACAGGTGCAATAAGAACAGAATTTGAACCTATTTTTACATTATCTTCTATTATTGTTTTGCTTTTTTCTTTTGTTAACGGATTGTAGTTTGCTGTAATTGTTCCTGCACCTATGTTTACGTGAGAACCAATCTCTGCATCACCAATATAAGTTAAGTGGCATGCATTTGTATTTGACTTAATATGTGCCTTTTTAACTTCAACAAAGTTACCGATTTTTACATTATCGTCTAAAACTACACCGCCTCTTAAGTGTGCAAAAGGTCCTATTTTGCAATTTTTACCTATTTTATTTACCCCTTCAATATAAGTTGACGGGTAAATTACTGTATCGGGTTCAATCTCTGTTTCAGGGCTAATCCAAGTCGCAGAAGGATCAATAATTGTAACACCGTTTGTCAGATGTTTATTTATAACTCTTTTGTTTAAGAAATTTGCAGCTTCTGCAAGATTTGCTTTAGAATTAATACCGTATATTTCAGTATTGTCTTTAAGAATATATCCATTTACGCTCAAACGGTTTTCATTTCCCCATTTAATAATGTCTGTTAAATAGTATTCACCTTGAGCATTATTTGTTTTTAATTGAGAAAATGCAGGTTTAACTTTTTCCCAATCTATGCAGTAAATTCCTGCATTTATTTCTTTAACAGCTTTTTGTTCAGGATTTGCATCTTTTTCTTCTACTATCGCTTCAACTCTATTGTTTGCTCCCCTGATAATTCTTCCGTAGTTTGTCGGGTTATCAAATATCGCACTCATTACGGTTAAATCAGATTTATTTTCTCTGTGGTATTCAACAAACTCTTTTAATGTTTCTGATGTTATAAGAGGTGTATCACCGCAAAGAATAACAACTTCACCATCAAAATCTTGCAAGTATGGAAGCACCATGCTAACAGCATGCCCTGTTCCGAGTTGTGGTGATTGAAGAACAGTTTTTGCATTTTTATAATTATCTTTTATAAATTCTTCAACTCTTTCAGCCTGATGACCGACGATTACAAAATTCTCGTCAGCTAATCCTGTATTATTAACTGCTTCTATAACATATCCGACTAAAGTTTTATCAAAAATTGTATGCAGAACTTTAGGTGTTTCTGATTTCATTCTTGTACCTTTGCCTGCTGCCAAAATAACAGATTTTAACATAATTAATACCTCACTTTATAAATAAATTATACCATACCCCAAAATGTATAATTTGGTGTAAAAAAGTTTACGTCAGGTGAAACCTGACCTACAGTGTTCAAGAGACATGGAATTATGTAAAAATCAAAAATAAAAACATAAAGGGGTTTGGGGCATAATGAAGTGAGCAAACAATGTAGGTGAGACATTAACAAAGCAAGTGCTGTCTGAGGAACAGGCGGACGGTAAATGTCTATTTTAAAAAGATTAATAATTTTTACTTTTAATAGTACATTTACCCACGAAAGTTCCGAGTTCACTTGCTTAGGTCGAACCGTACAATTGTTTAGTAAACGGAATTACCGCCCGTCTTGGATTATTCGGGGTGTCGGCGGAGTAACGTCCGACCTCCACCTTACGGGCTTACGCCCTACCGAAAATCCGCCAAGAGTTTCTTTCTCC
>CADBXV010000101.1 GCA_902798645.1 uncultured bacterium | reverse complement strand
AAAGCAAGAAATAATGCCCCCGACGATAATAGTACTAAACTTGGTTACAATAATAAAGTCGGTTCAACTCATTATTGGAACCTAATTACTCTTGCAGGCAGGCAAAATGAAGCATACCAAAGTGGTATGGCAGATGCAAGAAAAGAATTAGCAAATAAATAAAAAAATAGGCTTAAAGCCTATTTTTTTATTTAAACAATCTTTTAAATCTTTCCATTGCTTCTTTTGTATTTTCTTTTGAACCAAAAGAAGTCAAACGGAAATATCCTTCACCGTTTTTACCAAAGCCTGCGCCGGGTGTCCCTACAACTTGAGCATTATTTAGAAGATAGTCAAAAAATTCCCAAGACTTCATATCATTTGGACACTTTAACCAAATGTAGGGAGAATGTTTTCCGCCTACATGCCAAATTCCGCAATCTTTTAGCGTTTCAGAAATTAATTTTGCATTCTCTTTATAATATGCAATATTTTCACCGATTTCTTTTTGACCTTCTTCGGAAAATACAGCTTCAGCACCTCTTTGTACTATATAAGGAACACCGTTGAATTTGGTTGTTTGTCTTCTAACCCACATTTTATTAAGTTTACCCAAATTCTTTGGTACAATCGTATAACCGCATCTTGTACCGGTAAACCCGGCGGTCTTAGAAAGTGAACAAAATTCTATAGCGCAATCTTTTGCACCTTCTATTTCATAAATTGTTCGCGGCAATTTTTCGTCTGAAATAAAACATTCATAAGCTGAATCAAAAAGAATAACAGCTTTTTGTGCTAATGCATAATCAACCCACTCTTTTAATTGTTCTTTATTATAAACAGCTCCGGTAGGATTGTTTGGTGAACAAATATAAATAATATCAGCTTTTATGTTTTTATCAATATTATTTACCCCAGGAAGAAATTCATTTTCTCCGTTTGCATCAATAAATTTAACCTCTCTGCCTGCCATAATATTTGTATCTACATAAACAGGGTAAACAGGATCAGGAACAAGTACAACATTATCTTTTGCAAAAAGATCAAGAATGTTACCTAAATCACTTTTTGCGCCGTCAGATATAAAGATTTCATCAAGTTCTAAATCTACGTTATGTTTTCGATAATACCCTCGAACAGCCTCTCTTAAAAAGTCATACCCTTGTTCGGGACCGTATCCTCTAAACGTCGATTGAATACCCATTTCATCAACTGCTCTATGCATAGCATCAATAACTGTTTTGCATAAAGGAAGTGTTACATCACCGATACCAAGTCTTATCACTTTTTTCTCAGGGTTATTGTTAATATATTCATTAACTTTTTTTGCAATAGTTGAAAATAAATAACTCTGTTCCAAGTTGTCATAATTTGCATTTATATTCATATAATTCCCTCATTAACCAACATACGCAATGCTAATATCGCCGGTAACCATTAAAGCTACGGCAACAAGAAGCACGATTAATAAACTGAATGCAAACATATAGCGCTTTTTAATTTGGCAATATGTAACTAAAACTATTGCGCACAAAAACAATACACCAACCAGTGATGAAATTAGTATAATCATGCTTCCCCCTCTCTTATAGTATTATTACTTTATTACAACCTTGAACGAATTTTTTAGAATCAAAATTACTGATCACTTTCTTCGTGATGACCTTTCATCAATTTTTCGAAATCCGAAGGTTTAATATTTTGTATAAAATCCTTGAATTCTTGTGCTTCTTCTTCGTCTTTTGCAGTATCCGTTGAAACAGAACCATTCATCAAAACATTTGCCGTAACAAAAATCGGAGCTTCACACCTCATCGCAATTGCAATCGCATCACTCGGACGAGCATCCAGTTCAAGAATATCTCCATCTTTATTCAAATACAATGTTGCATAATATGTTTCTTTTTCAACATTATTAATTTCAATTTTTTCTAACTTGTAACCGGTTTTTTCTATTAAATTTGCAATCAAATCGTGTGTCATAGGACGAGCAACAACAAGACCTTCTATACATCTTATTATTGCACTTGCTTCAGCTGAACCTATCCAAATAGGAAGTGCTTTTCTGTTATCCAAATCATGAAGTACAACAATTGGTGAATTTGTTCTCACATCAAGAGCTATACCCATTACTTTCATTTCTATCATATTAATACCTACCTCAATATCTTCTCCGATAAACGTCATTAGGCACTAAGGCACTAAGAACAGATTAAACTTGTTTCAGTTATTATAACATAGATACAGATTTTATGCTATAATCAACCGTATGAAAATAAATCTTATTTATAATAAATTTATACCTGAATACAAAAAATCACTTAATGAAGCAGAAAAATCATTAATTGAATATAATATAGAATTTCGAACATTTGATCTTGAGAATATGAGTGTATTTGGTGATTTAACTTTTGTAATAGGAGGCGACGGAACGCTTCTCAGAGCCGCAAGATTTTATTCCGAATACAAAATTCCTGTTCTTGGTATAAATGTGGGAAGATTAGGTTTTTTGGCACAAGCAGAAATTAATGAGATTAAAAGTGTTATAGAGTCGATTTTAGACGGAAGATATACAACCGAAGAAAGAATTATGCTCCAATCAGGAGAATATACTGCTCTTAACGACTTTGTTATAAAAGGCTGCAATCCGAGCAGAACATCTAAATTTTTCTTGGAGATAAACGGTAAATTTGTTTGCGATTACATTGCAGACGGACTTATTATATCAACACCAACCGGTTCAACTGCTTATGGACTATCTGCAGGAGGTCCGGTTTTGCATCCTGAACTTAATGCAATTGTTATTGTGCCAATTTGTCCGCACACGCTTAATGCAAGACCGCTTGTAGTTCCTTCTGATGAACATATAACAGTTAAAACAAGTGACGATTTACTTTCAGTATCAATTGACGGTTTTGTTACTACTAAATGTGTAGAAAAAACAGCTGTTAAAATTGCTCCCAACAAAGCGCTATTAATATTTTTGAAAAACAATAATTTCTATTCAGTTTTAAGAAACAAACTGCACTGGGGAATATCACCGGAAGGATAAAATGCATAACAAATGCGCTCTTAAAATAAGAGCGCACCGTTAACAAATGTGTAGATTGAAAGGGTTCAGACACCTGCCTGATATGAACTGTATTTTTAGCTGTGAGTTGGTCTTTTAGCTTCAGCGCTTGATTTTTTAGCACTTTCTTTTTTTGCTTCGTCTGCAGTTTTTTCCGCACCTTCTTTTACTTCATCTTTAACATCTTCTGCTTTTTTAAAGAAATCTTTGAATGCATTTTTGAACTTTTTAGCGAAATCTTGTCCGTATTTAAAGCCTCCAAGTGTGGAATCTATAACATTATCTGCATCTTTCTCAAGTTCTTCCGCTTTCTTTTGCAATTCTTCATATTTTGCTACTGCTTCTTTTGCTTTTTCTATTTCTGCTTTTGCTTTTTCTATTTCTGCTTTTGCACCCTTTTTGCCCCAAGCATGACCACCCCATACTGCTAAACCGCCAATTATTGCAGCAGATAAAAGAGTTGCTCCTAATCTTGATTTTGATGCTGCACCCATCTGAGCAGCTTGTTCATCATACACTTCAGGCATAGTATTATAATTTTCTGTATAAGCATCATTTTGATACTGCGACGGTTGATATTGAGCGTAATCTACCGCTCCTACATTCTGTACTTCAGGCATAAGTAAAACCTTCTTTCTTTTTATTTTCTACACGACTTTCATATCTCTTAAAACACATCAAGGGATGAAATTGCCATATTTTATTAAAATATTACAAAATTGTTACAATTATTTTTTGTGAATATCTTTTCGCTTAAACTCTTGTTTTATTTTTACCTTCTTTTGCACGTTTTTTACGGCGCATTAAGTCAACAAAAGCTTCTAAACGAGTAATATATCCTGCTCTGCCGGTTTGTTCATCCATTATTAAAGGCAATATCGGGATTTCATGCTCCATTCTCATAGTAGGGAAAATATTCTGTGACATTATCTCAGGCATACACGTGAATGGTGATATATGTATTATTCCGTCTTTGCCTTTTACATCAGCAAATACTACATCTGATACGCATTCTAGTGCATCACCACCTATATCACGCATCAAATATGGTTTTGCCATTCTTTCAGCTCTTTGCAAGTGAGTTTCTTTGTTTTGAAACGCTTTTGGGATAATCGCATCTTTTAAAAAACGAACTTTA
>CADBXV010000100.1 GCA_902798645.1 uncultured bacterium | reverse complement strand
GATATTTTATTTTCTAAGATCAACCCAAGAATTCCTCGCATGACAGTAATTCCAAAGCAAGATAAAACATTAGTTTGTTCTAATGAATTTGAAATAATGACTTTAAAAGAAGATTCAAAAATTGATGCATATACACTTTGCTTTTTATTAAAAACAAAAGATGTACAGACTCAAATAGATAATCTTACATCAGGCACATCTTCTTCTCATAACCGTATAAAACGAGAACAATTGTCAAATATATTAGTTCCAATACCTAAAACAAAAAAAGAATTAGACAGATATAAAACAACTAATAGTATATTAGAAAAAGCTGTTGAAAATATTTATATATCAGAAAGAAATATAAATAATCAACTAAATATCCTTGAATCAAGCAAAGTATTAGTTAGCTAAAATTTACTGATTACAACATCATTATTGATTATATCAGCTCTAAATATTAGTTCAGAACCTTTTGTTTTTTCAAGAGGAATTTGCAATTTTGAAAAACCATTAGATCGACCATTCCCATGTCTAGCAAAACTTTCTTCAGTAGATGAACTAGGAGGGAATAGCTGAAAATTAACACTAGGTTTGCCCGCAATATCTCTAAATTTTGGATAACCTAATTTATCCATCCATTCAATATACCTGTTACGCAATATCTCGTGTTCCTTAATATTAACTTTCCATATCCTTATTCTACAATTTAAACGAGCATTATAATCAATTGATAACAAATAAATAGATTGGTAATTTAAAAAATGTTCCATTATTTCTACTGTATTTGCCATAAAATTCCAGCGTGGTGCAGTAGCTCCATTTTTATCTAATGAATCTAGAAAATTAGCACTTTTAACCTCAGAACCATCACATAAGTCGTCACCTTTTCCTCGCATACCCTGCCCTGCAATTTGTGTTTGTAGAGATACTAAGTGTTGAGCAATGTACCCAGTATCAATCATAGATGACTGAGCCGTAATAATACTCCAATGAGCTAATAACTTTCTTTGTAATAAAACTTGTTCGTATATTAAAGCTTTTGCTAAATTTAAGCGTTGTTCATAATTTAATGATTGTAAAATATTGGTTGCAATAGTGACTCTATCTGCAACAGCGATTTTATCAATTTCGATTGCTTGCAAAATTCTTGATAGATCCAAGTTTATTTGTTTAGGATCGGTATTTTTCTTAATTATACTATCTACATCACTTAAATATCTTTCTAATGCAATCATAAAACCTCCAATATCAAAATATCATGAAAACAACAAATAAAATAGTATAAGCTTTAATTTAATTCTGTTACATTTCTTCGTAATAATTATGCAAATTTTGAACGAAAAATCAATGGTTTTCAGCTCTCAAAATCTTCAAAAATCAGCCTCAAATATAGTGAGTGTTTGCCAAACTTCCTTTTGCATAATTATTATTAAAAGATATTAAGAAGATGTTCAGGGACTTGAAATGTGATTAAAACAGAGTTAATGTGTTAATGTAAAAAATATTTTTTGAAAGTTGCAAATTTCAAAAAATCATAATCGAAAAAATCGGGTTCGTTTTCCTACTCCCGCTAAATAAACATTAATCACATTGGTTCGTTTCCGACCTGCGGTACTTTCTCAAACTTACTGTTTATATTAATCAAACTGCATGTCGTGATACAATTAAACTGTCCGACAAAACAAATTCAATGGGTTTTAATGGGTGTAGATTATCAGAGAGATTGAGAAAAGTACCCCCGGAAGTTTGAGAGAATTCTCAAACTTTTTAAGTTTCGGGGGAAATATTTCAAAACTTCCGTCTTGGATTTGCTCCACGCTCGGAAAGTTTCGCAATTGAACCTTCGGTTCAAGTTTGCTCAATTTCCTCGCTATCCGGACTAACTTCGTGTCGTCACCTCTCACAAAACGATACTTAATCGTTTTGTTCGGCAGAGTGCAAATCCGCTGATAAAACCTCTTAAACTCTCTGATAATCCATTCTCAAAGTAACTGATACATTTTAGCAACTACTTATGTTTCTTTCCCCAAATGCACATTTCGTTTAGTATAGGGATTAAGGATTCACCTTTTTTAGATAATGAATACTCAACTTTTGGCGGGATTTGAGGATATTCTTTTCTTATAATTAAATCATCATGCTCAAGTTCTTTTAGGGTTGTACTTAACGTTTTATGAGATACAACACCGACTAATCGCTTCATTTCATTGTATCGAATGACTTTAAATAATGACAGAGCATACAAAACAGTCAATTTATATTTTCCGTTAATTAAGGATAATGTATATTCAAATCCCGTTTCATAAAATTGTTTTAATAGTTCTTCTTTAGTTTCTGCCATATTACTTTCCTTTTAGATAGTATCTAACTATAATGTGCGTACTTGTTTTTTATATCATATAGTTTATCATGATTATATACAAAAAGAAAGAGGTTTTTATAATATCTTTCAAAAAAATAGTAATAATTACAAAATAAAAGTGAGGTGTTAAATGAAAATCACATACTGGTCTGATTATGCTTGCCCATATTGTTATATAGGCGAAAAAAGATTGGAAACGGCTATTGATGAACTTGCCAAAGAAAATATAATAAACAAAGAGGATGTTGATATTGAAATGCGTGCCTTTGAACTTGACCCGATTGCAAGTTATGAAGTAGTTTCAAAAACAGATGAAAGGTTTGCAGTTAAATATGGCTTGACTTTAAATGCAGCAAGAGAACGTATTGAAGGAATATCCTTGTTAGGCAGACGTGAGGGGATAGATTTTAAGTATATTGATACTCAATACACAAATATGCTTGATGCACACAGATTAACAAAACTTGTAGCAAGCAAGGGTAATAAAGAAAACACAAATAAAGTTATTCATCTTTTGTTTGACGCATATTTTACAAAAAATCTAAAATTAGCAGATAGAAGTGTCTTATCAGATATTGCACATCAAGTCGGAATAGAAGAAGATGAACTTAACAAAACCCTTGATTCAGATGATTTTATTGATGATGTCAGATTTGATGAAAACGAAGCGTATAAGCTCGGAGTTCATGGCGTTCCGTATTTTGTAATTGATGATAAATATGTAATTTCAGGCGCTCAAACAAAAGAAGGAATCAAGCAGACAATATTAAAAGGAGTTGATGAATCAAACGGAAGTTCAGAACAAGGAATGACTTGCGGCCCTGACGGATGCCGCTAAATTAGAACAAGGAGAAAACATATGTTTGTAGATATGGTTCCCGTTACGGATGTTTTTACGACAAATTCATATTTTTATATAGATGAAACTACTCGGCACGGGTTTTTGATTGAACGATTAAAACAAATTATTAAAGATAAAAATTATGTAATAGAAAAAATATTGCTGACACACGGGCACTTCGACCACACAGGTGGGGTAGAAGTTTTGGCAAGAGAATTATCTGTTTCATATTATATTCATGAAAACGGCGAAAAATTTTTGGAAGATGTTCACTATAACCTTTCAATACATTGTAACCGCAGAGTTGTTTTAAATAATGCAAAATACCTAAAAGACGGCGATACAATCACACTCGAAGCAAATCCTAATGCTAAATTACAAGTAATTCACACGCCCGGACACACACCTGATTCAGTAGTATTTTATGATAAAAATAATGGCATAGCGTTCGTTGGGGATACAATTTTTAAGGGGAGTATAGGGAATTCGGAATATCCGGGCGGAAACGGTCAGGAGCTCAGAGCAAGTATTATAAACAAAATATTTACGCTTCCTCCTGAAACTGTGTTATACTCAGGTCATAGTGATAAAACAACTGTCGGTACAGAAAAAGCGAGAGGGGTAAATATAAGGAGGTAATTAATGAAGCAAATAGATGTATTTGAATATTTACCGCAAATTATAAGAGAACTTAAAAAGGGAATTTTAGTTAATACAAAAAACGGTGATAAAACAAATTCAATGACGATTGCTTGGGGACAGGTCGGTATTGAATGGCGAAAACTGTTTTTTACAACATACATTCGTCATGGCAGATTTACCCATGAGCAAATTGAAAATACAAAAGAATTTACGGTTTCTGTTCCGCTTGATAGAACACCTGAAATTGCAAAAGCCATTGCATATATTGGTTCACGTTCAGGCAGAGATATAAATAAACTTGCTGATTGTAATTTGACTTTAACAGAGGGAATAGAAGTTAATTCACCTGCGATAAAAGAAATTCCTTTAACTTTGGAATGTAAAGTGATATACAGCCAAGAACAAGAAATTGATAAAATCCCTGCGGAATTAAAAGAACAATTTTATCCACAGGATGTTGATTCAACTGCTCCAATGGCAAACAAGGATTATCACACAGTTTATTATGGTGAAATAGTACAGGCTTATATTTTATAAATAATTATCAGAGAGTTTGCATTATTATGACGGACAACAAACATTGATTCTTCCAAGTGAATACTAAATAACAAAGAGCCGAAAGTTTTTGACTTTCGGCCCTTTAATAACTTAAATTTTTGTGAATTAAGAATAATATTTAACTTTCACTTGAAGTGGTGGAAGTATTTTGTTTTGGCGGCAGGTTAAAGAACTGACACAATTTACACAATGTTTCTGCCGATACAAACAAATGACCGTTTTCAATTTTGCTTATGGTTCTGACATGCACATTCATTTTTTCTGCCAACTTCTCTTGCGACAGTTTAAGAGCTTGCCGCTTTTTTGTGAGCAGTTTGCCGAGTTTTGATTTTAGTTCGCTTTCTTCATAATTATACATACAAGTATCCTATTTTATATGTATATTTAATTCTATTCACTAAGCACATTATTTAAAACTAAGTTTATTGAAATGTTGAAATATACAAACTAATATGTAATAATCTTTAGAGGAGTTATTTTTATGCCTTTAGGAAGAATTCAAGCTATTTCATTTGATAAAGTTGATGCGGCAACACTCGCAAAGTTATTGAAAATGAATAAAAGCGGAATTAATAGTTATATAGATTCTGTTATCAGAAGAGATTTCCAAAACTTAACACCACTTGAAATTGAACATTTTGGAAAAATCAGAGCATATATATACAAAAAAGGTGTATTTTCACAAATTTTGGCTGTTTTAAAATATGAACTTTCAGATGTCAGAACAGCCCTGACTTATTTATACACAACCCTTGAAAATAATTCAGGTGGTCTTGCAGATTATATAACACAAAATCATCTAATAATGGATAATAACACCATAACTAAAATATATTCAGTAATTGATAAAAGCATTAAAAATTCAACAGATGCAGGCTATATAAGAAAATCTGAATCAGATAAAATAGCACAGTGGGCGCTTGCGAGAATTTATGAATTGCAAAATAAAACTCCTGTTGTACATGCAATGGATTTATATAGAAGTCTAAAATAGAAGTATTTCTTAAATTTATCCTATTTTACTAATCTTAAACCGATTGTGCTTATTATAATCAGAACTATAAATAGAATCTTCCAAAATGAAAAAGTTTCATGGAAAAAGAAAAATCCAATTAAGGAAACAAGCACAATTCCTAACGCACCCCAAACTGCGTAGGCTATACTTATATCAATAGTCCTAAATGCCAACGATAAAAAGTAAAAACATAAAATGTAACCAACAACTGTTCCTATTGAAGGCGGCTCTCATACATTAACAATTGAAAACGATATTATTTCAGATGATAAAAACAAAAAGGTTAATTTCACTTCAGAAACAATTGAATTTAACGGTAAGTTTGACCCTGCAGAAGCTGTAGTTGGCGGAGCAACTGTTACAAGAGGTGGTGATGATGACGGTATTGATTGGACTGTTACATCAGGTACTTTGAATTATTTGCAAGATTCTTATTTGAATAGAGCAACAAATACAATGAAGCTCAATGGCGGTACATTAAATACTGTTAACGGAGTTGTTACTGATTTTGCTTTAGGCGGATTTACATTGAGTGCTGATTCTAATTTCTATGCTGATGTAGATTTGGCAAACAGCAAAATGGATAACTTCTTGAATACACCTACAACTTATACAGGTGGCACTCTAAATGTTGCAGGTCTAAATTTAATTTCTGATGCAACATCAGTTAATACATCAATACCGTTTGCAAATGATACATTAAAAGCACATGTTAACTACGCCGGAGGTCAAGGTTTAACTGCGTTATCACAAATTTATAAATATAATGTAGGTTATGATTCTTCAAATGGTAACTTTGATTTCACAAGATACAATTCAGGTGGTTATGATGGTCTTAACCCTGCTATTATGACAGCACCTGTTGCAGAAGTAAAAGATGTTTTGAATAATAATTATCAAGCAATTTTAAATTGGTTAAATATCGAAAATGTAGGAATTATTAACGCAATTGGTATTGAAAGCGTTGAACATCTTAAAACGACCTCTTATCCAACCCAAGCGTATGAATTAGGCAAAAGTTTATAGAGAAAATGCTATTTTAGTTTAATCAGGTGTCGCACTCAATATTAAACAAATTTTGAATTAAAATTTTGTCATCGGTTCGTTTTCAGCCCATGTTAAAAAATGTGTCTGAAATGTGTGGTATTATTGATTGATAGACTTGACTTGTTAAAAAAGAGAGTTAAGATGAATAGTGACATAGCAAGCGTTTTAAGACTTCACAGGTTCGGGTCCAACCTAGGCAGTTTTAAGAGTTTGCGTATATTGGGTTTTAATGGGACATTTGAAAAAACATTTTTCTGCCGCCTTTCGGTATACTTTCCCTATAAATAGACAGATAAAATTAAACTGTCCGACAAAACAAATTCAACAAGTTCAATTTTGCAAAAATTAAGTCGGAAAATGTTTAATTTTAATTGTCCGACAGTTCAAATTAAACAGAGAAAATGTTTAAAACTCTCTGATATTTTTTTACAATTTAAATTTTTTAAATGATTGAGCAAATTTTAAAAAGTGATATAATAAATATATACGGATATAAAAGGATAGTATGAATGGATTTATCTCAAAACAGCATTTCATCAAATAGTAGTAATAGTTTTGGTTTGCAGACAAATTTTCTTAACAAAAAGCCTGCCGGCTTAAATTTCGGTATGAAAACTAATAATAACAATACCGCTTATTATGCCAAAAAAGGCGAACCAATGTATGTGAAAGAAATGGATGCTGATGAAGATGGAATTGTTTCTTTTGATGAATTTAAAGATTATTGCCAAGCCAACGGAATATCTTCAAAAGAAATGGTTAGAATGGTAGAGATGGCAAATTCATATAGGACTATGCAAGCACAAAAGAAAGCCGAAAAAGAAATAAAAGAAAATTCATCTGATGAAAAAAATACAATAAAAGAAGTTGAATCGGAAGCAGTTTATGCAAAACGTGGCGATGGCAAATATGACGAAGCTATGGACACAAACAATGATGATAAAGTAAGTTATAAAGAATATATGATAAAGTAAGTTATAAAGAATATATAGAATATTGCAAAGAACATTCACAACCGCAAGAACAAAAATCTGATACAAAGGTAAGTGAATCTGAAGATGGAGAGTTTAAAACAACAAGTACAGGAAAAGCAATTAACTCTTATACACAAAGTGAAACAGAATCAGCAGAAAACTTTGTTGATGAGGAAGGTTAAGGTGTAATTTAATATGACTGAAATAGGATATTATAATTATTACAATCTCCAAGGTCGTAGAAATGTTGATAAACCTGATGATTGGTATCAAAAAATGGTTAATCAATATGAATCAGATGACCTTAGAACAAAAGACGAAATGCTTAACCCCTATTCTGATTTAAACAAAAGTACACACGCACTTGATGAAAAACTTGCTTCTTGGGCTGAGGGTATGAGAACAAAATTTTCAAATGCTGATGATGTTGATAAATACCTATGCAAAAAATATTTCGGTCAAGAGAGAATCGGTTATACAATGAAAGACCAAGAACCCGAAAAATATGCTATGTATAAAAACGATTTGAATATGGTTCTATATGGAACAGTTAGAGCTTATCAATTTGACTTAAAAGATCCTCGAATTAATAATCCTCAATATGCTTCCGCAGATGAATACGATAAAGCGGAAGAAAAAGCCAAACACGATTCAATAAGCAACAATATGGCACATTTACTTGAAAATAACGGAATTGATATTGGTAATAATTCTTTGTTATTTTCTATTAACCCTTATTCTGGGGTAAATGGAATTCAAATTGATGGTATTGATGATTTAAATATGAAGTCTATTCTCCTGCAAGCATTAGATAAAAACAACAATTCAACAAATCTTCTGCATTATGGTATGCAAAGTCAAAATGTAGATAGTGATGTAAGAACAAAATATCGTGCTTATACTTCACTCAAAGAGTATACAGGGCTTGATCTATCAGAATTGATACTCAAAGACGGAGAATTTTATACAACTGACGGAGGGGTAAATGTAGAGGAGTTGTTGAGAGACGGTATTGATAAAACGAGTTCTGTCGGATTAGATTTCAAAGGCGCAGCTTTTAATTATGTAAAAGATTAGCTGGATAAAGTAGCTGAAAAAGGTTGGAACG
>CADBXV010000099.1 GCA_902798645.1 uncultured bacterium | reverse complement strand
AGAAGGGAATACCGTTGTTTCATCCGAAGAGATTATGCAATACCTTCTTCCCCTTAAAGGCAAACCCCAAAATATAGCCGCTATTAATCAGGCTATGGAACAAATTAACCAATGCTATTACGATAAAGGTTATATTTTATCAAAAATTGATTCTATTTATGATGATCCTGACGGTACACTTAATTTGAGCATTACCGAAGGAAAAATTAATTCAATTTCCATTACGGGTAATGAAAAAACAAAAGATTTCGTTGTTGAACGTAATATAATGACTGAACCGGGAAGTGTATATAATGAAAATCAAATCAAACAGGATTTAGTAAGATTGTATTCAACACAAGCGTTCAAAGATGTAAACCGAACAATTGAAGCTTCTCCTGATGATCCTGATAAATTTGATGTAACAATAGAATTAAAAGAACAAAGAACAGCTTCAGTTTCAGTCGGCGGCGGTTTGGATTCCGCAACCGGTGTTTTCGGGTCTTTCGGTATATCTGATAACAACTTTAGAGGAAGAAATCAAAGAGTATCACTTACCGGTATGGTTGGTTCCGGTGTTTTAATGAGTGATTCGTCTATTTTAAGCAAAGTTAATTATCAAGCTGAACTCAGCTTTTTTGAACCGCATTTCCTAAATGCGGATAATTCTTTAATGAGCAAGTTATATTACAGAAGTTTAGGCAGCTACCAAATACCGCTGGCTATGGAACGAAGAATCGGTATTGAAGGCACTATAGCCCATAGAATAAAAACAAATAAACATATGTCATCCACACTTACAGTAGGTGTTGAACACATTGATTTAGAAGAAGGTGATTTTGCTCAAATCTCAAGATTATACAAATCACACGGTCTTAATATTGCAGATCGTGCAAGAGAACTTGAAGGAGGTTTATTCCTAAAAATAGCTCCCGGTTTATCTTATGATTCAAGAGATTCTGCTATAAATCCAAGACATGGTGTTGTCGCATCTGTAAGATTTGAAGAAGCTTTCGGGCTTAATGGATTCAGTAAAACAAACGGACGTCTTACAGGTATGGCAAAAAGATACTTCCCTGTCGGTAAAAAATCATCATTTACACTATCAGGACGAGGCGGTTTGAAAGTTCACGGTTCGGAATTTCCTGAAATTATGGCTTATCGTTTAGGCGGACCTTATACGGTTAGAGGATACAAGGTTAACGGTGTTGGTACAGGTACTTCTTTTATTATGGGTTCTGCAGAACTTGCAACGCCGATACCGTTTGTTGACAAGCTTAAACTTGCTTTCTTGCAAAACCTAAGAGTAACTTTCTGGGTTGATGCAGGTACAGTGTTCAATCCGACAACATCAAGTATTATTTATAACAGACCTTTGCATGCAATTACAGCAGGTGTCGGTCTTAAAATCAATATGCCGGGTGTTGGTCCGTTATCAATTGATTACGGTTTCCCTCTTACCAACCCAGGACCTAACGGTAACAGAAACGGATACTTTACATTTGGTGTCGGTGATATGATGTACTAGAAAAGGCACTAAGTTACTAAGGCAGTAAAAAATCTAAATAAAAGGATATATAATTCTGCAACAATTAGAACAAAAAACAAATAAAATCGTTATATAAGTGACTAAGTAATGAAAGGAGTAAATATATGAAAGGTTTAAAATTAGGATTAGTTGCATTAGCAGTTATTGCTGTTACAGGAATTGCAAATGCAGGTGGAGTTGGTTACATTGATTATGCAAAAGTTATCGATAACTATGATTATGCAAAACAAGTAACAAAAGAAGTTGATGCAAAAGGATTAGAAATGCAGCAATTTTTAGTAGACAAAGAAAAAGAATATAAGTCTTTAGATACACCATTAAAAAAACAAACTTTTGAGGACAGAGTTTCTCAAGAATTCAAAACTAAAGAATCTGCTTATGTTGCACTAAGAGAAAAAAGAGAAAAAGAAGTTTATGATAAAATCCAAGATGCTGCAAAATCAGTTATGGTAGAACAGAAACTTGATGCAATAATGGATGTAAGAGGTGTTTTTGTCGGCGGTGTTGACATTACTCAAAGCGTTATAAACAAACTAAAAACAAACAAGTAGTTTTATCATATACAATATTTGATATGTTCCCTCACCACGTTTCGGTGAGGGTTAGGGCGAGGGTTAAATATGTACAACAAAAAAATGCAATATGTTATAAAATCAGTACCTACAGATGATAAACAGGCATTGGAAGACTTACTGAATCAAATGTCTGATGAAGGCTGGGATTTATACACAATGCACGAAGTTGAAACGGAGTCTTCTTATGATTTTAACTGCATATTTATGCGCCAAAAACAAGAAGATGAACAAACTGACCTTGATGACATTGTTAATATCACAAGCTTCAAATATCGTATGGAAAAAATGCTTGCTGCTCCTTCAAGCCCTTATGCATCTTGCAAGGAAATTCAGCTAAAAATATCAAACCAAAAAGAACGTATTAAAAAAATTAAATCTCAACTTGAAAGTGATAATCTTTCGCCTGATGAAAAGAATCAGCTTAACATACAAATGTCTGATGAACTTAAACAACTGGACAGCTTAAAACAATCACTTGTGAACGAAATATCACCTGACACAATGTTTGCAACTATTAAAGAAGAAAAATTCGTTGTTAATTTGTCTGAAGAAATATTAGAAGTAATCTCAATGGAAGCAAATGATAATCTTTTGGCTGAAACAGTCAAAATAAGACAAAAGCTTGCAGATTCTCTCGGATATGTTATTCCGCATATACATTTTCATAACAGCGATGAATTAAATCAAAATGAATTCAGTATTAAAATACACGATATAGAACTATTTAGAACAGTCGTTTTTCCTAATTATAAAGCTTATTACAAATCAGACTTAAAAGGGTATAAAGTAACAGAAGATGATATTGTTCTTAATGATGAAATAACCGGTAAAAAACTTATTTGGATTCCGCAAGAAAAAGTTAAAGACTTTTGGCTTCAAGGCATGACTGCTGTTGAATACATCGGAAAAGCTATTGAAACATTAGCAATTGAAGAAGTTTCCGATATAATGGACTATAGCGATGTTAACAAATATGTAGAAAAAGTTCTTGAAACAAATTCTTTCCTTGTTGATAATATTCTACCCGACTTTTTAACAGCATCAGACTTAAAATATTTATTATCTTGTTTAATAAGAGAACACGTATCAGTAAAAAATATAATTTATATATTTGAAAAAATTAACGATTATGCAGGCGAACCAACTAAAGAAGATTTGCTGGATAAAGTAAGACTTGCGCTTTCTAAACACATTATTAAAGATTTGGCGGAAGATGGCGAACTTAAAGTAATAGAATTTTCTGATGAAGTATTAGAAACAATATACGCTTTCTTTGGTGAAGATGATGACGAAGGTATCGTAAGAATTGAAGCTAAAGATGTTGAAAACATTGCCGCTAAACTGACAAAATTTGCAAAACAAAAGAAAATATCAAAACCAATAGTCGTTGTTCCTATGGATATTCGACATATGATTTTTGTAATTTTAAGTGAATTCGTTCCTGATTTAACTGTTCTTGCACATGAAGAACTTGTATCAGAATGTGATATCAAGTTTATTGGTAAAGTATAAATATGTCTGCAACTCTTAAACTACCGCTTCATACATTCCGTTTGATGTTTGAGTATTGTTCTTTATGTATGACTTAATAGCTTTACCTGAATTTGTCAATTTTAAAGTTCCGTCATCATCTTTTTCTGCAGTTGCATAAGCTTTTGGTTCATCTGATGATTTGTTTTGTTCGCAAAAAGAGATGTACTCTTTATAAGAAATATTATTGTTCTCAGTTCTAAATTTGGTTTCACTATTTTTGTGATTAGCCGGAGAAATAGAATCTGTATGTTTTAAATTTGGTTGGATATTTGGTATTAATTTGGAAATATTATTTATAGCATCACCTTCAGCCTTCATTGTACGATAAGAAGCTGCTAATTTAGACATTTTTACCATCTCTCTTACACCAATACCTTTAGATTTACAGTAACTTCTGTATTCATCAAGAGTAATTGTACCGTCTTTATCAGTATCCATGTCCTCCATGTACATTGGCTCACCCTTTTGCGCATAATTGGCGGTTTGATTTTCATTGTTATTTGAACGAGTTATTTTGTTAGATTCGCTAAGGAGTATTGATTGAATATCTAATGAATTATTTGAAATAGTGTTAACATCCATAACACACCTCCCAAAATATAAATTATATATATTAAGTATAACTCTACTTTTATTTTCCGCAACCCTATTGTTAATATTTTGTAATATTAAAAAAAAGGCGGTTTTGGGACAATTCCCAAAACCGCCTGATTTCTTTATCAATCTAAAACTTTTTCTTCAATCTTCTAGTCCTGCTTTGAGGCGGAT
>CADBXV010000098.1 GCA_902798645.1 uncultured bacterium | reverse complement strand
GGAGGTCAAGCCGGTAGAAACAAATCTGTTGAAATCCCTGCAAGACCTTATCTGAAACTTACAGACGATGATTATAACGAGATTAATCACGAGATTGAAAAATATTTAAAGGAATAAATCCGTTTTTATTTATTGCCTCAACTATTTTATAGGCTATTGTTGCCAGAAAATTAAGGGGTGTAGTAAATAGAAAGGAGTAAAAATATGACTACAGTTGAACCAATTAGAAACAAAAAAGATGTCGAAAAAGTCGAACGATATCTTCAAAAACAAAGTGCAAGAGACCATTTAATTTTTGTATTTGGTACAAATAGCGGTCTTCGTATTTCTGATATTGTCGCACTCAATGTCGGTGATGTCAGGAATAAAAACTATGTTCAGATTATTGAAAAGAAAACCGGCAAAACAAAGCGTTTCCCTCTTAATGACAAATTAAAGACATTAATTGCCGACTTTGTTAAAGGTAAAAGGGACAAAGAACCGCTTTTCAAATCGCTGTGGGGTAGAAGATACAACAGAATCACAGCTTATTATATGATACGAGAAGCCTGCAAGAATGTCGGACTTGAAGAGAAGATCGGCACACATTCTATGAGAAAGACATTTGGATATCACCATTATCAACAGTTTAAGGATGTGGCGTTACTTCAGAAAATCTTTAATCATTCAAGTCAGCAGATAACTTTACGTTATATAGGAATTGAGCAGGATCAAATTGATTACTCATATAATAACTTTATTTTATAACTCCAAACCCTCTCTAATAAAGACTTTGCATTACATTTTGAATAGATTACAAAATATCCAATATGTATAAATTAAAACCCGTAAATCTTAAAATTTGCTACAGTCATTGGATTTTGCTAACAAAAAAATCCTTTTTCAAAACTTAATGTAGCAGACAAATTCTCTCATTACAATTAGCCATGTGTCTATATTTATCGGCACAAAAAAATTGCATTACTTTTTGGATAAAAAGTAATCCGATAAATCTCTGAAAGGCTTTCCATGTATAAACATAAAGCAACTATGACAGATCGCAGACATCAAATACTATTTTTAATTGCAAAAGGCTATAATAATAAGCAAATTGCAAGAAAAATGGGATTGTCTATTTCTAATACAAGGATGCAAAAATGGCGTTTGTATTGCTATCTTGGGGAAATTCATACTGCTATTGATGCTGTTTATATGGGATTGCAAATGGGTTTGCTACGAGAAAGTGATTTAGCAGAACCAATAAGAGAGGAAATATATGACAACGAAGCTGAAAAACAGATGTACGGTTACACTCCGGCATGGTGATAAAACGATAGGCACGTTCAGACCTGATCAAAAGGTATTCTACTCCCTGCAAAAAGAATTAGAACCATATAGAACGTTATATGAAAAAGCACAAACTATAAAGAATAAATACAGGATCATCTTAAAACAAGAAGATGTTAAGATGGGAACATATAAAGTTAAACAAAAACACTTTTTTGAAATTAAAGAAAAAATCGACAAATACCGTTCACTACCTGAACCTAAAAAGAAAATTCGTTGCATTGAAACAGGAAAAATATTTGAAAGTGCAAGAGAAGCAAGTAAGTGGGTAGAATTTGTCAGAGAAATTGATTATTGTCACCACGATTATATAAAACTTGTGTGCAAAGGCAAACATAAAACTTGCTTTGGCTATCATTGGGAATTTGCTGATAAAAAAGAAAAAGAGGTTATTAATGAAATATAGTATTAAAAATCCGTTCAATCCTAAACTAAATAAAGTTGAATTATCTGAAAATGAAATTGAATATATTTCTATGTTAGCGGCCGGGGTTGATAAAAAGAATGCCGCTGAAATCTTATCAATGACTTACTATAAACAAAGAAAACTGTATGATAAATTAGGCTTAACTGAAAAAAGAAGAAAACACCACATACAAGCAGTTTACTTGTTTTCTATAAACAATATTATAAAGGATGAAATATTTTCACAACTTTATAAAAAATACAAACTGATAGAATGTAAGGAAATGATTGAATTTAATAAAAAATTAAATACTTAATATTTTATTCATCAACACTATATTTCTTGAAGTTCTCTGCTTGTTCAAATACTTCATTATAAACTTCTTTGTTGTATTCCGGCGGATAACCGTTTTTGCCAAGAAGTCTTATCAAATCAACTTCTAATTCTGCTTTAATATTAGCCTTTTTAAAGCAATCCGTATATTTTGTTTTATCTGCAACAATTTTCTTGATTTCTTTGCATAAATCAATCATCTTCGCATCATCATACTCGAATTTATGATTATCACGAACTGCAACTAATATGTCATAGAATGCTTTTTCTTCATAATCAATATTTAATTTTTTGAATGATTCCTGTTCTTCCTTTAATTCCTGAATTAAGTCGATAATTGCATCAACAGTTTCATCGTGAACTTTGTCGACATCAATTTCAGTTCTCTCATTATATTTATCAATTATTGCCTTAATCTTTTTAGAAAAATCAACACCTTTGATTTTATTGACCTTTTTAAACTCTTCAATTTTTTGTTTAATAAGTCTTTCTAAAATTTTAACCTTCATATTTTCTAAAGGTAGAGCTTTGATTTTTTCAATATATGATTCACTAAATATATCTATTAGTTTGTTTGTTTCTTTGATTTTGAAAACTTCTTCAATTCCTTCAGATGAAAGAGCATCTTCAATTAATTGGCGAACTCTTGCATTCATTTGAGTGGCATCAGGCGCATCACCTTTTGTAAATTTATAAATTACAGAACGGACTGCCATATAGAAATAAATATAATCTCGTTCTTCTTGTGTAATTTTTTTATTGCTTGTGCAAAGATTATAAGCCTGTTTTAATTTTTTAGCATTGTGCATAAAACGAAGTTGTTTTTCTTCTGTTTGCATCATAAAGTTTGCCGCTTTTTTCAAACATTTTAGTTGTTTAACAGGTTCATTTATAAAGAAATCGGAAGCATCAAAGCCATTTAACATACCTGCAAGCACTTCTAATTGGTCTTTAACAATAACAACTGCTTGCTCGTCATCATCAAGTCCTTTAGTAGCTCCGCCGGTATAAGTTCCAATAGCCTTGTTCATATTCTTTTTAATGCCGATGTAGTCAACAACAAGACCTCTGTCTTTGCCTTCATAAACTCTGTTAACTCTTGAAATTGTTTGAATTAAAGTATGAGAATGAACCGGCTTATCAAGATACATTGTATCTAAACAAGGAACATCAAAACCTGTAAGCCACATATCAACTACCATTGCAATTTTGAAGTTGGATTTTTCTTCTTTAAACTGCAAAGCAAAGTCTTTTCTGTCTTTGTCGTTTCCAAGCATATCGTACAATTCTTTTGGATCGTTTTTATTGCTTGTCATAACCAATTTAATCTTTGGCATCGGTTTAACATCTTTTTTATCAGCTTCCGATAGGACAAAGTTTTCATCACATTCTTTGTATTCTGCCCATTCAGGTCTTAATTCAATAATCTTTTTGTATAGTTTATAAGCAATATCTCTGTCATAGCATACAAACATTGCTTTTCCCATTACGGTCGAGCCTTCAGCAACTCTTGTTTCATAGTGATTAATGAAGTCGTGTGCAATAGCATCTATCCTGTCAGGGTGTCCAATGATTTCTTTCATTTTAGCGACAGTCTTTTTGCTTTCTTCTATCTGATATTCGTTTGCACCTTCTTCTTCGCATTTGTTGTAATAATCTTCTATGATTTTAAGTTTAGATTCATCAAGATAAACTTTGGATGCACGACCTTCATATACAATTTTAACTGTAATTTGGTCTTCAACCGCTTCTGTCATTGTGTATCTGTCAATAATATCGCCAAATACATCAAGAGTTGCATCGATTGGTGTTCCTGTAAAGCCGACATAAGTCGCATTTGGAAGTGAATCGTGCAGATATTTTGCAAAGCCGTATTTCTTTTCTGCTTTTTCTTCAGTCATTACAATTCTCTGTTCTAAGTTTGTCTGAGAACGGTGAGCTTCATCAGAAATACAAATGATATTTTGACGATTACTTAAAAGATTTATATCTTCAGAGAATTTTTGAATAGTAGTTAAATAAACTCCGCCGCTTTCTCTGCCTTCAAGATGTGTTTTTAAGTCCTCTCTTGATTTAACCTGCACAATAGTTTCATCGCCAATATATTTTGTTGCACATAAGAATTGTTCTGATATTTGATCATCTAAATCTGTTCTGTCTGTGATTAAAATAATTGTAGGACTTGCAAGAGTTTTATCTCTCATAAGTAATCTTGTTAAGAATAACATTGTAAGAGATTTGCCGCATCCTGTTGTTCCCCAATATGTGCCACCTTTACCATCGCCGTTCGGTTTGATATGAAGTTTAATATTATCTAATAACTTGCGTGATGCGTAATACTGCGGATACCTGCAAACAAT
>CADBXV010000097.1 GCA_902798645.1 uncultured bacterium | reverse complement strand
TTTCATATTTATACTAATATTGTTTTTATTAAATTTATTTATTTCATTCCACTTTGTTTTATTTTTTGTCTTACAATGCAAACAATTCATAACTTCTAAAAATTCTGATTGAAGATTTTCTACATTTTGATAAAGATTTTTAATCAATTCTTTTGTAGCATTATTAGTAATGGTTAATTTATCCTGTAATATTTTAAGGTTATTTTGGAAGTCTGCATATTTTACACATTCTGTATGTGATTGAATTTGCTGTGAAGCGGAAGCACAACAACTGCATGGATTCTTCAAAGAATTTAATTCTAACAAAATGATATTTGCTTCTATATTTGATATTTCAATTTGTTTCGTTACTAATATTACTGCTTGTGTGGTTTTCGAGTATAAATTATAAACTTGTTCAACTAATTTTGCCTCTGTTGATTTTTTATGGAAAGGACTATATTTTGCAAAATTTATTGTCATTAAAATGCTATTAATTGAGTTTGAAAAATTTTTCATTGTATCAATGACATATTTTAAATTTGATGTCTCATCTATGTTAATTATTAGTTGTTTTATTTGTTCATAGTTTGAATTTATAAATATTCCTGTGAAAAATAAATTATTAAAAAACTCCTCTCTTTCGTGCAAATAATTTACTAAAGATGTATAAATAGATAAAAAAGTGCCTGTAATAATCGCAATTATAATGTTTGTGAGTGTAGGATGATTATGTTTTGCGCAAACATAAATAAATATTGTTAACACAAATATTCCAATTAAATATAAGCACATTTTTCTATGTAAGTTCATTATTAATAATCCTTTTCATTTAACATATATTTTATTCGCCCTCAATAAAGAAATCTTCATCAATTTTCTTTATTTGAATAGTATCTTTTACCTGAACTCCAACATTATACTCAATCATCAATTTAGCAAGTTTTTTGCCATCAACTAAGATAATATTTGAATTTATGTTATTAGCATATTCTCTGGCTTCATTTGTAAAAAATGAAGTTGTAATAAATACCCCACGATTTGCATTTTGTCCGTGTACAGCACCAACAAATTTCTGAACTTCAGGACGGGAAACATTACCTGACCATCTTTTTGCTTGAATATATATTTTATCCAGACCTAATACATCTTGTTTTATAATGCCATCAATTCCTTCATCACCAGATTTACCACGATTTTGCAAAATGTCTTTCTCTGAACCACCATATCCCATTGCCAATAATAATTTTGCAACAAGTTCTTCAAAAAATGTCGGAGAATTTTCTGCGATTTTGGATAATAGATCCGCCTCTAAATGAGAAGTCAATATCGCTCTTGCTTCTGCAATTAGCTCATCCGGAGTTTTTTGTTCTTCAACTGATTCATAAGAAGTTGTTTCACGTTGTTCAGTATTAACAGTATTTTGAAAATCTCTAAATTCATCATACTGAAGCAAGAAGTTTTTTGTTATTTTATCTGGATTTGTTTTTAGTAAATCAATACCGCGCTGAGTAATTTTTATTACACCTCTTGCAGGATAATCAAGCAAACATGCCTTTTTAAGATATGTCCTTGCCCACATCGCACGGTTATAATATGTTGCTTGTGTTTGACTCGGCAACTTTTCTTGTCTATCTTCTTCTGACAAACCAAGCATATCGGCAGCCCGCTCAACAATATCTCTGCTTTTGTGTTCGCAATTATCTGCTATGAGTTTAAGTGTTGGTAACATAAAATCTTGATAACTTGGTACTGTCATACTCCACTCCTTTTTCTTTTAGGGTATCACAAACATGGATTTGAACATATTTTGAACGGTTATAAAACGTGATTTGAATTAATTTGGCGGATTATCCATTCCATAATTATAGAAACAAGGTATTCTTGTTCGGTTTTAGTTAATTGTCTGTGTTGAGGGAATTTATGCCATTTTTCAATACAGCCACGACAGCAAGTTGCGGTTGCGTGTTGAGCAATAAAAACTGGATGTCCTCGCATTGGAGTTTGTTTGCCGTCATTCACAGGCTCAGAGGGAGCAACTCTATCCCGAATAAAATCACAGGCATGAGAATAGATTGTATCCAGTCCTTTGTCCTCAATATATTTTAACTCTTTTGTACGCAGTTTAAATCTGCTCCTGAATTTTGATTTTGCTAATCTATCTAAAATGTCCATAATCGTTTATTTAGCCAAGTATTTTTTAAATTTATATATTTTGTCATTTTCTTTTATTCTAAAAAATTTATGTAATTTGAGAATGTATATTAGAACTTATCTTAAATTATTTGCTTTTTCGATATATTTTTTTTAAATCTTTCCAAAAAACAGTATCGTTGCCTAAAAAAGCATTGCATTTTTCAAAGATATATTTTCCCTCATCGGCAAATGCCGGAACTATATTTAGAGTTCTGCACTGATAATTACCACAATAATTTTTACCCAGATTAGAAGGGTGAGACGATCTTAAAATTAAAATTTTTTCATTCTCTTTATCTTTCCTGCTTTCATTAAATTTATCTAACAAATTTGCAGGTTTTCCCCACAGAATAACAACTAATGGCTTTTTTCGATTATTAAAAAGCTTTTCTATTATTAAAGTTATAAATTCTTTCCATACTTCTTTATGCTTCTTGATTGTGCGGTTGTCTTTGTCTTTATGAGTAAGTGCTGTATTTAACAACAAAACTTTATTATCTTTTGCCCATTCTAAATACATAGATTCGTTATATAGTTTTTTACTTTCTAATGTCTCGCTCTTGTCTATAGCGGCTATAATGTTTTTTAATGTTGCATCAGTATCTTTATATTCTTCAGTATTATGCAAAAAAGCTAAGCCACAAGCTTTTTTCGTTTCCGGATAAGGGTCTTGTCCAATAACCAATACCTTAACATCTTCAGGTTTAATAATTTCTCCTCTTGGTCCAATTTTAAACGCATTAAATATAAAATCTTTGCTAGGGCTTTTAAATTTCAATATCTCTTTGTTTGTATTTTTTTTAAAACAGTCTATACATTTATTTATCTCATCCTTTGACAACCAACTTTTTAAATAACTTAGTTCTTTTTTTAATTCTTCAACATTTAATTCTTTCATATTCTGTTTATTCATATTTTAAAATTCCCTACGCGGTGATGGTCAAATTATATCTCTATTATAACTATTTATTAATTCAAAGTCCTTTTATAAATTTCAATAATTGCATCATATATGTCTATAAAAATAACTTTTTCAAAGCAATCATTATTAGCAATAAATTCTCTAACGGTTTCTGTTGCTATTTTACACGCTTCATCTGATGGGAAGCGATAGACTCCGCAAGAGATAGCCGGAAAAGCAATTGTTTTTATTCCGTTTTCTTTTGCTAAATTCAAAGATGTGTTATAGCAGGATTTAAGGAGTTCTCTTTCGTTTTTATTGCCCCCATGCCAGACGGGACCGACAGTGTGAATTACATATTTTGCAGGTAAATTATAACCCTTTGTAATTTTTGACTGTCCTGTTTCACAACCGTTTAAAATTCTGCATTCTTCCAAAAGTTCAGGTCCTGCGGCACGATGAATAGCACCATCAACTCCGCCACCACCTAATAAACTTGTATTTGCGGCATTAACTATAGCATCAACTTCTAATTTTGTTATATCACCTTTTAAAACTTCAATTTGCGTCATATTCACCTCCATTTAATATTATCATAAATGAAGACTCTGTCATAAATGGACATAAAAAACTATTGAATACAAATACGACTTTACTTTCTTCTGCTTTTGATACATCAATTGTGTTAACGGAGGTGTTCTTTGAAGTTAAGAATCATATCTGACATACATTGTGATATTAATTCAGGGCAAAATACAAATTTTGATTTTGCACCGGATGATTTTGTAATTTGTTGCGGAGATATTTCAGGAGATAGAATTACAACCGAAAAATGGATAAATGACAATCTAAAACAAGGAATTGTTGTTGGTGGCAACCATTTAGGATACACCCACTTTACTTATGACAAAGAAGAATCATTAAATTTATCTATAAAATATCTTCAAAACAAATTTTTAGGACCTGTACATTTTTTAGAAAATCAGAGCATTGTTATTGATAACATTTGTTTTATAGGCTGTATTTTATTTACTGATTTTAATTTATATGGAAACCCTGACGGTTGCAGGTTTATAGCACAAAAATATTTGAATGATTTTAGAAATGTGAAATTCTACGAAAAAGGGAAATTAAGAACGATTTCCACAGAAGATCAATTAGCGCTACATAAGAAAAGCATTAATTTTATTGAAAAAACTTGTCAAAAATACAAAGATAAAAAAATAATTATAGTAACTCACCACTCGCCAAGTTTAAAAAGCATTTCTGAAGAATACAAAAACGATTTATTAAGTGCAGCGTTTGCAAGCAATCTAGAATACTTGTTTGAAAGATATTCAAATATAAAATTGTGGTGTCACAGACACGTTCATAATTCAGTAGATTACA
>CADBXV010000096.1 GCA_902798645.1 uncultured bacterium | reverse complement strand
TGCTAAACGGAATCTTAGGCTTTCCTTGAACCGGCGGTAGATTAATCTCCTGAACTTTAGTTTTTTTCTTTTTAACAGTTTTAGCTTTTTTTGTTCCGTTATTTAAATTTTTCAAGCGTTGTATAAATGTATTTTTTTGCGGTTGAGAATTCGTATTATCATCAGCAAAAACACCGATAGAAGTAAGAAATAAACCAATGCAAGCATAAATTAATATTTTTTTTGAAAAACTATTCATTAAAGCTAATTTAAATCCTCTAATTATTAAACGAGTATTTGCTACATTTGTCCATATTATACACTGAATATGCAGTCAGGTAAATATATTAAACAACTGTTCAGGATCCAATTTTTTCTTTCAAATATGAAGATGAACCATCGTATCCAGCACGTCCCATAAGTGTATAGAGGTAATTTTTCACCTGCTCAACACCAGGTTGGTCAAAAGCATTGATGTTATAGAGTTCTCCTGCAATAGCAGTCTGAACTTCCAGCATATATAAAAGCTGAGCTATATGGTATTCATCAATTTTATCAATTGTCAGAGTTAGCGTAGGTCTTTGGTTATCAATAAGAGAAACCATTGTCGAATCTGCTTCTGCATTCATTAAATCATTAATTGTTTTTCCGCCTAAGTAGCCTATGCCTGTATATTCAAATATTCTTGGAATTTCTAAATTCGTATCAAATTCACCAACTCTTATAAATGTTATAACTTTGTCATTAGGTCCTTCGTTGAACAATTGAAGCTTTGTGTGCTGGTCGGTTGCTCCAAGCGCTTTAACTGGCGTCAAACCGGCAAAAACTGTTTCGCTATTTCTATTCACAGCTTTTCCCAATGATTCTGCAATAAGCTGAACATACCAGTCAGGAATGTATTTGAGCCTGCTTGAGTATGGCATTAATACGGTTATATTTTTCCCTTTCTTGGTGTCCATAAGGTAATGTATTAATGCATATTGAGAAGCTATATTTTGCCTTATGTCAGTATTTTTAAGTTCTAAATCAATGTCTTTTATACCGTTAATAATTTTATCAATATCTAATCCTACAAGAGCAAACGGAACAAGTCCTATTGAAGAAAATACTGAGAATCTTCCTCCTATGTCGTCAGGAACGTAAAAAATCTTATATCCTTCCTGATCAGCAAGCTGTCTTAAAATACCCATTTTTTTGTCTGTTGTAGCAATAATATTTTTTCTGTAATCATCACCCAGTGCTTTTTCCATTAAATCCTTAATAACCATAAACTGTGACATTGTTTCTGCAGTATCGCCGGATTTTGTTATTACATTAACAAGAGTCTTCTTTAGATCGAGGATTGCAAGAATTCCGTTTATAGAATCAGGATCAATGTTATCTAAAAAGAATATTCTGGGTAAATTGTTTCTTTGCTCTGCTGATAAAAAATTCCAGTATGGTTTTAAAAGAGCTTCAGTAACTGCAAGTCCTCCAAGAGCAGAACCGCCGATTCCCAAAACTAAAATATTTTCAAACCTGCCTTCTACCATAGAGGCAAATTCTTTGACATACCAAACGGTTTCTTCATTATATCCGAGATTCAACCATTGAAGACACTCACCGGGTTTATCTTTGCGTTGATTAAGATTTCTTATTATGTCAGCAATTCTGCCGGCATAGTTATTAAATTCTTCTTCAAGGTTAAGCCCATGTTCTTCTCCGATTATTCTGTAATCAGAGTTTTTGCAGTTTAATCTCAGCATTTGATAGTCAGCCTCTTTATATATAAATCTCTACATTAATTGTACAAAAAACAACAATTTTTGCAAAGAACTATATTTTTAATTGTTAGTTTTCTTTTTTAATCAGTTTTTTCTTAACAAACATTATGATTGTCCCACCGATAATTATTAGTAATAAAGATAACATCGGTCTGAATGCAAACCATGCAATCGCAATGGTAAATAATGAAAGAACAAATGTAATTAGGGCAAATATAAATGTTGTTGTATAATCTGCCAATTTCCCTAAAATCGGAACTAAATTTAATATGTTCATTAAAGGCTCAAAAAATAATTTTAATCCTACAAACATTAGAATCCAGCCTAAAAATCTTAACACCATTGTTTGCATTTTGTTATCATTTGTATATTTTTCGAGCATCTCATCTTTTGTCATTTTCCCGTCATATTGAATATATATTGCTCCGATATTTTTATGTACCATTGAAACAATAGTATTATCGTTTTTTTGTTCTCCGATAATTGATATTGTGGTATCAGATGGTGCGTAATTATAAGATATTAGCAAATCTCCTATTTCAGGGTTTTCTATATTGCGGCCTTTGTAATATTGATTGTCTATTATTTTGTATTCGGCTTTTTCTTTTAAATCAGAAAATTCTTTTTGAGGTTCTATCATTCCAATTTGTTTTTCTGATAAAACGTATTTCCCAAGTGTTGCATTTGGTGCAATACATTCTTTTGATGAAATTAAGAAACGTGGATTTTTATGACTTTTGTCTTCAAATTCATCAGAATTTTGTTCAATATCTGACCAATCTTTTTGATAAACTGTTTTCCCCTCTTCAGTATTTTCAATCCATTGATACATTTTTACATTTCTGTCCAGTACCAATGTATTAGGACTGCTCACAAATTCATCCCCCAAAGTTGCAGATGTTTTAGCAAAACCGTTTGTTGCAATAAGTTTGTTGTCATTCTCTCTTTGAATATTGATTGAACTAGCTTCTATTGCATATTTTTTAGCATAATTAGCAATATTAATTTTTTTTGCACTATTACCTTCGTTCCACCATAAAAGGAAAAATGCTCCAATAAACAAAATTATTCCTACAATCAAAGTTCCAAAATTTTTCATTATAAACCTTTTTTATAAAATTATATAACAAATTGTAGAAAATATTATAGAACAGTCTGTAGATTCTCAAATCTGTATGATAGACTTCAGTCTACCGAATATCATGAAATGGTTGACTAAAGTCAACCTTACTTATGAGTGCAAAAGTGTGCAAGAATAGTGCAAAAAATGAGTAAAAAAGTGCAAAGAAAGTCACTTTTGGAGTAGTTTGAGTCAACTCACTTCCGACCATTTATAATTGGTAAAAAGCTAGATTTTTCGATACTTTGTGCCTCAGAATAAAGAAATATCTTCCGAGCAAACTACTCAAAAAAATACAACACACACTAAACTTTGCCAAATAATCAATTTAAGAGTTCAAATGAAATGTCCTGTTAAACCATACAAATCTTAATTAAGAATAAACTTTCACAAAAAGGACACGATTTTATATCAAATTTTTATCTAAAATATCAATACCAAAGGATATAAGGCTTGCAATAGATGTTGACCTGCTGGATATTTTATAATTTTCTGTAATAACTTTACATTACTACATTATAAATCATCACTTTTAATATCTATAACTTTTTCATCTTTTAGTTTTAGCGGTAAGCCGATTTCACGTTCTAAACTTGCAGCTGTTGTATTGTAATTAAGCATAGCATTGTAAAAATCCAAACGAGCATTTAAATACGTATTTTCACCATCTTTAAGTTCTATTGCATTACCAACACCTGCTTTATAACGGCCGGTAACTTGTCTGTATTGTTCTTTTGCTTGGTCTAAAGCTAATTTTGCGATAACAATAGCTTCTCTATCTGTTTCTAAATCCATATAGCTCTTTTTAACACTGAAATACACATTATGTTTGACATCTTCATATTCTGCTTTAGATTTATTATATTCTGCTTTCGCTTCATCAACTTGTTTTTTAATTCTCCATATATTTAATGAACTATAACTTAAACCTACACCTATTTTCCCTGATTGAATATTATACTCATTACCTATACCGTTTCCATAACTACCATATATCCCAAGATTTGGAGTATATTCTCTTCTTACAGCTCTTAAATTCATTTTTGCAGCATCTGCACTCTTTAACGCAGCAATAAGTTCAGGTCTGATTTCAAGTGCAGTTTGAATAGCACTGTCTTCCGTTACATCAAATAAATGAAGTGTTAGTTGATCAGAAAGTTCATAATTTGTATATTCCGGCATACCCATTATTTTTGATAACTGTACTTGTGCAACACCTAATACGTTTTTAGCTTTAATCAAATTAAGCTTTGCTTTACCTAAGTTATACTCAGCAGTTACAACATCAATTTTAGGTTTTGTACCATACTTATAAAATCCCCAAGCTTGATCTAATTGTAATTGAAAATCTGCTACCGTATCTTCATAAACTTTAACCTGAGCTTGCGCAAAAAGCACATTATAGTATGTTGCTTTAATATTATAAATTATAGTATTAATATTTTCTTTTGTATCTTCTTTTGTTGCTTCATACAATCTTTTTGCCATATCCGCAGTTGCTTTTGTTTTACCAAAATCGAATAACATCATATCGGCTGAAACCGTCGGAATATAACCCATGGTTATATATTGATTCATTGAAGCACCATATGGGCCGCCACCTATATATTTATTACCGCTTCTTGATACATCCAAACCTGCGCTTATAGATGGGAAATAGTTTGCCCACG
>CADBXV010000095.1 GCA_902798645.1 uncultured bacterium | reverse complement strand
AATAACTTCCGACTAAATATGTCAAACTCGCGATACTTTATGTCAAAATCCCTGATACAACAATGGGGTTTATTGGGGACTTTTGAATTGTAATTAGTCTGTAAAAGAACACATGGAAAGGATAACTTTAACACCTAGTTTGACTCTTTCGGGCAACTAAACATTTAAATTATCGTTTTAATGTACACATTTTTTACTAAAAATCCTGTCAATTCCTGTACAAAATGAATAACATTAATTTATTTAGAAATAACCTTTATTGCTTGTGGAAATACTCTGACTTCAATATCTCTTTTAAGCTTTGTTTTTTCTCCATCTATATGACAGGTTGTCCAAAAATTCTTTATACTTAAAGAACGAGCTTTGAAATATTTTGCCCTCGCATTATTTGTTCTTATTCCAAATATAATTCTTAAAAACTCGTAAAAGAAAGTAATTGGATTTATTGCTTTTAATATAAAAACATCAAACAATCCGTCATCAAGTTCAGATTTATTTGCTACTGAAATAATATTTCTGTACATATTACTTGCATTACCGATAATTATACAGGTGGCTTTAATTGATGTTGTTTTACCATTATAAGTTATTTCATATTCTTTAGGAGTTAGTCTTAATGCAAATATTATTCCGGCAATAAAATATGCAAGATATCCGAACCTATTTTTTAATGATTGTGGTGTTTTGCATATAATATCAGAGTCATAACCAAACCCACATCGTAAAACACATTGTTCGTCATTTATTTTTAGAGCATCAATTTTCTTTATATTTTCTTTTGACAATATTTTGAGATTTTTTCTTAGATTAGTTGGAATACCAAGTTTTGCGGCAAGTAAATTTGCAGTTCCGGTAGGAATAATCGCTAAAGTTTTATCTGTGAACGCAACCATTTGTGCAACTTTATTTACAGTTCCATCACCACCAACCGCAATAATAGTATCAAATTCATCAAAATCGTTTGACATAAATTCATCAATAGATACAAACTTGAATTTATATCCTCTTTTAAACAAAAAATCATGAATCATCTTCTTATGTATGACAGCTTGTTTTCTTCCGGCATTATAATTGAAAACAACCAAAACTTTATTCATTTAAATTTTTCCTCCAATTATCCTTATTGTTTTGATATAAATAATTAATAAAATTAGAGCTAGGAAATAACCTCCTAATACATCAGTAGGGTTATGAACTCCTAACCAAACTCTGCTAAAACCAACAAAAAACATCCATAAAACGGAAAAACATATTCCACTATATTTAATATATTTATTAGAGCAGTATTTAATTAAATAAAATATTACTAATCCCCACAAACTACAAGAAATGAAAGTATGACTTGAAACAAAACTAAAACTACTTGGATGAACAGCAATTTGCAGTTCAAGTGGAGGTCTTGGTCTTTGAACAGCTATTTTAATAATGCTATTTAATATATACGCTACTAACGGTGCAGACGAAAATAAAAATAAATCAATTATTAGTAGTCTTTTATAAAAGAAAATAAAACCAATAATTAAAGGAATAATAATGCACAAAGCATATATTTGGGTATCAAGTAACATTGGTATCCATAATGGAACATTTTTAAGCAAATCTTGAATTGCCATTATTATGTTTCTATCCCATTGTGTTACAACGGGACAGAAACAAATTATGGCGGAATAAATCAAGAATAATATAATTAAAAATATTATTTTTTTCATATTAATGGCATCCACATCCTGAGCATTGACCATTGCAAGAATTTGCAGGTTTTTCTGTGGAGCAAAAATGGTCTCTATCAACATAATATTCACCTTCAAGTGGGAATATTGTCATCCACAAATTATTTCTCCAATCATCATCAAGAATTTCTTTTACCTCGTGAGAATATTTGTCGATTTCAGAAGTAATTTTTGGATCTGTCAAATACATAGCGGCATCTTTATGTGTCTCATAAGGTTTGAATTCCGCATAATATTTTCTTAAAATATCAGGTCTGTCAACAATCATACATGGGCGAAGCATATTACCATCTTCATAAGGAATACCATCTCTAATTGCTCTCATAAACGGTGAAGCAAGAGCTTCTGTCAATGTACAGTTATTAACATTATGAGTTGCTAAGTGAACAAAAGTACAAGGTTCTACATCGCCTTTCGGATTGACGTGAACATATTGTCTACCGCCTGCTATACAACCCATCATTTCAGGGCCATCTCCCCAAAAATCAACCGTCATCATTGGTAAAGTATTTCTTGCGTTATAAACAGCTTTCAAAATTTGACGTCTTTGTTCTGCATTTGGTGTCATACTAATATCAGGACTGTCTCCAACAGGAACATAATGGAAGAACCAAGTCCATAAACAACCCTTTGCTGATAACATTTGCATAAATTCATCCGATGTAACTTCATCACAGTTTTGACTCGTTGCAACAACAGATGCTCCAAAGAAGATTCCGGCATTTCTAAGCATATCCATTTTATCCATAACCATATCAAAAGTACCTTCGCCACGAACGGCATCAGTATTTTCTTTTAATCCGCTTATTGAAAACATTGGTTGAACATTACCCAATCTTTGCAGTTCTTTTACAGTTTTTTCAGTAATCAAAGAACCGTTTGTGAATGTTATAAATGTACAATCATTAAATTCTTCGCAAAGTTCCAAGAATTCTTTACGGCAGAATGGTTCGCCACCAACGATAGGAAATATATGAATACCCATTACATCACGTGCTTCTGTAAATATCTCACGCCATTTATCCTTTGTTAAATCTTCTCTAACATCATATTCGTGAGCCCAACAACCTTTGCAATGAAAGTTGCAGTTCTTTGTGATACTTGCCAACAAAACTGTTGGAGGGAAGAAACCATTTTTAGCATTAAATTCTGAACGTTTTCTTAAATTATCACCATAATAGCCGTTAACAAAGAAATTTTTAATCCATTTATTTCTGCAATTTGGATGTAATTCAGTTAAAATCTTTTTCCACCAATAAAGATGCGGGTGTTCTGATGAAAATAACCATTGCATCCTTCTTGCGTGGTTTATGCCACCTTTTGAACCTGCTATTTTTTCAAATATTTTAGCAAGATTAACTAATTTTTGTTTTGAAAAATTTCTACCCAAATAGTTTATTGTCTGGTCAATAACAAAGTTATTAAACTTTAATTTCATCCCATCAAACATTCCCATTGAATTTGACTGCCACATGGCTTTTTGTTCTTTTACTCTCATTATTGTCTCCTTTATACCAATACTTCTTTTATAATCTGTTTATTTTTATCCGATAAAATTTCTTTTATTGATTTATATAGTTTTGAATCAGTTTTGCCAACTGAAACAAATAATATTGCTTTTTCTGCATTACTAATCCCATTAACAAAATCTTCAGTTAAATCAGCTTGAACATAGTTAATATTTCTGTATTTTTGCAGTTCACTAATAATTACATTTGGAATATTACTAAAAGCGACAATAGTCATTGATTTATCGTTATTTGCTAATAAGACTTTCTTTATTTCAGATAAATCATCTTCCGCATTATAAATTATTTCATCCCCAAGCATTGAATATGATAATTTTTTATCACGCATTTCTGCAATCATTACTGCAAATAATGATGCGATAGCTCCAAATACAATACCTAGAATAATATTTATTAAAAGTTTGGGCGATACATATTCCCAATCTTTTGGAGGCAAAGGTTCTTTTAACAATACAACTTTTGATGAATCAGACATACTTTCAACCAATTTTGCCCATTGGAGTTTAGAGGACAATTGAGTAAGTTTTTCAGCTTCTTCTGTTACTGCAATTTTAGATTTTTCACCGGCAATGAATTGTCCCTGTAAGTTGGATATTGCACTTCTTGCAGAATTAGAGAACGCACTCATTGCTGCCAATTGACCTGAACCCGTCATAGCAGTTGCGGGTAAACCACTAACCGTTTTTATTTTTGCATCTAATTCTGCTTTTACTTTGTTATATTCGGATTCTAGTATTTTTGTATCAGATTTTGATTTTTTACTCATCAATTCTTTTCTAAGTTCTACATAGTTACTTATTAAAGATGTAACTACGTTGTATGCCAATTCTTTATCTTTATGTTTATATGAGATTGAAACAACACTGGTGCCTTTTTTTATTTCTATTTTTAATTTTTTGCTTTTTAAAAATTTGTCAGATGTTAAATATTGACCAGTTTTTATAGTTGGAATAAATCCAAATAGAGGCTTAAAACGTAAGTTATTTTCTCTAATAACTTTATCTATAACACGGGGGGACTCCAGTAATTCAAGTTCATTTAATAAATTTCCGCTTCCTCCCGCTAACATTGCCGCTAGCCCGCTTCCCATTCCGACTTCTTCAATGAAATAGGGATTAATTTCTGCCATGTTTGTATTATTGGATTTATTGATATATAAATCTGCTTCAACTTTCCATATTTTTGTAGAGATATACGTTGATAAAATAAATAGAACTAAAACTATAGAAAAAATTTTTAGAATAAGTTTTTTTCTAGTCCAGAGTGCCAGTAAAATCTTTTTTATATCAAGATTAAAATCTTCTTCTAATTGGCTTTTTAATT
>CADBXV010000094.1 GCA_902798645.1 uncultured bacterium | reverse complement strand
TACAAAAGAAATTTTTAAAGAACTTAAAGAAAGATACGAAAGGGAAGGACATCTATGAACACAATTGAATTTTTTGAAAAACTTGGGATTATCTATGCAAATGATGAAGACAAATCGAATTTCAAAGACCGTATTTGTATTTATGCAAATATGTTAGACAAGAAATTGAAAGAGCAAAAAGCAAAACCGGATTTTGATTCCACTATTGAATATATTTTGGAAAATTATCAGTATCGAGCATTCCCTCCATATAATTACATTTTAGAGAATTTGAAGTATGAACCGGTTGATAAAAAAAATAATGTAAAAATAAAATTACGAGGTTTTACTGCAAAGACAGACATCGGGACATACGATTTTTGGGGATACTTGCCGGAGGAAGAAAAAGTGGAATATATACGAGGATTTAAAGTTATTAAGGAGATACCTGTTCAGAGTGATGAAGAAAGAGAAAAAGAAGAACAGGAAGAAAAGGAAAAGCAGAAACAGAAGCAGAAGCAGAAACAAGAAAAAAATAAATTAAAAACAAAGAACACAAAATCTCCTCTAAACAGTTGATGTCCGAGTAACAAAAATCCTCTATTATATGTATGGAATATAGTAGGGATGACGTATGATTGACTCTATATTTTTAGACGAACTGTATAAACAATTCAGCTGGTATGATTCTTTATTCACACCGGTTGTAGAAAATTGCAGTAAAGAATTTTTCTTTGACGGTTTAGAGTACAAGCTTGTTTCAATAAGTACAAATATGAACGTACTTGCGCAAAATGACACTTTTTTTGTAACTAAAGTTAAGATAAACCCCAAGAATGATGTTTATATAAGAATATCTCAAGAAGCAATAAATGTAATTTTGGACAAAGTTTTGGGTAAAAATAATCGTAAGTTCGATTTAACAGAGGTTTCCGAACTTGAAGCAAAAATAATAACTTCGTTCAACGATTTTCTATATGACTCTTTAAAAGAAAATTTTAATGTGGATCCTACAAGGAGATACAGTGAGATTGTACATTTAACGTATTTTGTAAAAAGTGAAGTTTCGGATAATGCTGCGAAGTTTATCATTTCGCTTCCGAGGGGAATATTAAGCCCGGAAACCAAGGATGTAAGTGTACAGCATTTTTCAGATGCGGACTTTTTAGACAGTATGGTGGAAGCATCATTTTTAATCGGTACAACACCATTCCTTGTTTCTGATATAAAGCATTTGGAAGCCGGAGATGTAGTTGTATTTGACAAGAGTAATTCTTCCGAGATGACGCTTATAACACCTGATATTACTCAAAAATTTAAGATAAGACCAAATTCTAAAATAGTAGAATCATACGAAGCTGTTACAACAAACAGTGGGATGGAGGAGAATATGAATAATTCTAATTTATGGGATAGCATTCAAGTCGATATGTCTGCCGAATTTGATAAAGTAAAAGTTCCGTTAGGTGATTTAAAAAGTATTGAAGAAGGCTTAATTGTTGATTTATGCTCCGTATACGATAATAAAATATCATTAAAAGTAGGCGGAAAACTTGTTGCATCAGGGGAATTGGTAATAATTAACGACAGGTTTGGTGTAAGAATAGAAAACGTGTCCGAATCAAATCCTGCAAACGGATATAATGAAAATTCCGCCGGTGAAGCTCAAAATCAGCAAGGCGGAGAAGACTTTGACTACAGCGATTTTGAAGTCGAAGAAAATCAAGGTTGATTTTTTGGAAAAAATTATTAAAGAATAAGAGTGACAAAGTTATAGTTATCAGAGCAGTTCAGAAGCTCAGCAGTTCATATGCAGATGTAGGGTGCATCAAAATTCATCAATAAATGAAAAAGTGATGAAGTATATATAAAAATCACTAAATTAATTGATAACAAACGAAAGGAAAAATATGGGATATATAGCAAATTTTATTGTGTATACGCTTGCGATGGTCGGTGTTATTGTTGTTGCACTGCTTGTATTCAAAAACGCAACAGCCGTTAGCGGAGGAAAAACATCTAAATATTTGAAAATAATAGATTCAATATCGTTGGGACAAAGAAAAAATCTTTTCATTGTATCAACAGTAATAAAACCTGCTGCAGGCTCTTTTAAAGAAACTTTGGAAAGTCTGCCTAAACAAAATTATGCGGATAAATCAAATATAGGTATAAAATCAAGTTTGCTAAATGAGAAAACAAACAGTTCCGTTATGCGTAATTTAGCTGAAAGAATTAGGAAGTGATGAGGTGACGAAGTGACTGGGTAATGAAGTGAAAGCAGTCACATAGTTACTAAAGAAAAAAGGAATAAAAATGGATACAGCACTACAAAATATGAATCCTGTTTTACAACTGCTTACGGTAATGACATTATTTTCATTGTTACCGTTCGTGTTTTGTTGTATGACATGTTTTTTAAGATTTACGATAGTATTTTCTTTATTAAAAACCGCAATGGGTGTTCAAGTACCGCCTGCACTCGTTACAATAGGTTTGTGTATGATATTAACATTCTATACAATGGGAGGCGTATTCCAGCAGTGTTATGAACAAGGCTCAATACCTTACCAAAAAAACCAAAATCTTATAATGGCGGTTGATGCAGGTTCAAAACCGTTGAAAGAATTTATGCTTAAACAAACAAGAGAAGGGGATTTGGCATTTTTTATCGATTTAAAATATAAAACACCTCCAAAGTCACCGGATGTTCTTTCTATTTGGGAAGTTGCGCCAGCGTATATTTTAAGCGAATTAAAAACAGCGTTTGAAATAGGTTTTGTAGTTTTTGTGCCGTTTATTGTACTTGATTTGGTTGTAGCAAATATATTACTTGCTTTAGGTATGTTTATGTTATCACCGACAATCATTTCACTTCCGTTTAAATTGCTTATATTTATTGCGGTTGACGGCTGGGCTTTGATTGTTCAAGGTTTGGTGCAAAGTTATAATTAAGAATATGGCACAAAGGCACTAAGAATGACAGGCCAGGTGAAACCTGACAAAAACATAAATAAATTAAAAAAAGGACACAATAATCATGATAGAAGTATTAACAGAATATTTAGCAAAAGGTTTTATGACAATGTTGTCAATATCAATGCCTTGTGTATTGACTGCTGCGGCAATAGGTTTGGTTGTTGGTATTATTCAGGCTGTTACGCAAGTTCAGGAACAAACGATTGCTGCCGCTCCTAAAATCTTTATGGTATTTTTGGTTATTATAATCGGAGGTTTGGGTTTTATTAAACTTCTTACCAATCTGTTTGTGGAAGGTATGAATATTGCGTTTAATACCGTTCCCAAGCAGGATAATTTTGTACTTCCGTCAAATTATTACAAATATACTACACCGTTTGAAAAAGAAATGAATGGGGATAAGTTTAAGGAAGTTCCTACAGTTAAAGAGATTATGAAAAATCCGACAAAAGTTCCTTATATTGATAAAGGAGAACGAGTCAGATATGATTCTGCTCCAAAAGCACCTATGCCAAAAGGAAATTTTGTAGAAATAAACAAAATGCTCGGAAGATAGATGGAGGGTAAAGAATGATTAAAAAAACTATTATTTTATTTTGCATATTAATTTTATCTCATTCTGTTTTTGCTTATGAAGACTGTATTATAACTGCAGACGGAAAATTGTCGGATATAAAAATTCAGCATAATGATATTGTTGATGTTTTTCCCTTGATAACAGTAACAAACGACAAGAATACTTTGTTTGTACATCCGCTAAAAGCCGGTAGTACAAAGTTTACTGTACTGAAAGATAAAAAAGATAAATTTTTATTCAGCGTAAATGTGACAGATAAAAAAACTAATATCTCTGAAGTTAAGGGATTTGAAATTCTTACGTTTGACTGTCCTCCTGATGTTTATGAGTATTCGTTTGAACTCGATAAACCTCCTGTAACGGAGCAGGAAATAAAAAAGGAAACGGACTTGAATAATATAGAGATGGATATAGATGAACCGCCATTCTTTTATAACAGCAATGATGCTGAAGTTAATAAAAGAATAAACGAAGCAAAAGAGTATCAAAATTTTATAGATACATTAAGTGAACCGCCGGAATTAAGAGGTGAATAACAGTTAATGGACCAAGTAGTAAGTCAAATATCTATACTTTTTCCTGATTTTGCACGATGGTTTTCGGCAGGTTTTATTGTGTTTGCAAGACTTTTAGGGTTTATAAGGTTTGCTCCTGTTTTTAACAGAAAAGAGATTGCAGGAATGGTTAAGCTTGCCTTTGCATTTATACTGACTGTAATATTAACCCCAATGCTTAAGCCTGCACCGCCTTCTGCCGATTCTATGCTTTTACTCTTGGTTTTGAATTTTGCTGCCGGTGCAATTATCGGTTATATAGCGCAAATAATTATTCTTGCAATCGAATCCGGCGGAGATATGATTAATACTCAGATGGGCTTATCTTCCGCAATGGTTATGGATCCGTCTACAAACAGCCAAACTTCAATATTAAGCAGAGTAATAACACTTCTCGGACTGGTTATATTTATGGAAGTGGGCGGGTTTTATTGGATGATAAACGCTCTTATCAGAAGCTTTGAGATATTTCCGATTTATGCAACAGCAATTCCGCTGGACAAAATTATAAATATGGATTATTTAATAACAACAACATCAAATGTTTTGTATATGGGCCTGCAAATAGCTTCCCCTGTACTTCTTGCAACTTTGGGGCAGGATATTATCTTGGGTGTAATCTCAAAAACCGCACCTCAAGTTAACGTATTCCAACTATCATTCCTTTTTAAGCCTGTTTTTGGTGCGGCGATTATGATATGGATTTTACCGATGCTTATTAATGTAATATCGGATTTCTTTACCTCTTTTTCAAGTATCTATTGATTTAAGTATAAGTCCGGAAAGTTAATGTCAGGTGGAACCTGACCTACATTTATTTTAGTTGAAAGTTGAAAGTGAAAAGTGGAAAATTGTTTTTAAAACATCAGTAGTCATATATCTTCAATTTTCTCCTATTTATATATTTATCATTGTAGGTCAGGTTTTACCTGACAAAAACTAATCTCAAGCAGGTCAAGACAGAGCTGGAAGAGAGGGTTTAAACCGTAAGGAATCAAAACAGTTAATGTCAGCTGTAACCTGACCTACATTTATTATAGTTGAAAGTTGAAAGTGAAAAGTGGAAAATGCTACATCCTATTTATCCCTATTTACCACATCACTACTTACCGATACAAAAATGGTCAAATATATTATTTAAAATATCATCTGTTATCAGTTCTCCTGTCAGTTCGTCTAGTGCTAATACAGCAGACTTGACGTCTATAGAGATTAGGTCTTGAAGTTCTCTGAGCTGAGAAGCCAACAGAGCTTGTTCAATTGAGTTTCTTGCTTTTTTTAAGCATTCTTGCTGACGGGTATTGGTTACAAATTCCAAGCTTTCAGGGTTAATGTCGCAAACTTTTTTGGTAAGTTCTTCTTTCAACTCTTTAATCCCTGCTCCTGTGAGTGCTGAAAGCTTTATCACTTCTCCTGCATTTTCAGGAATATTTGTTTTATCGGTTAAATCACTTTTGTTAGCTATCAGTAAATAATTTTTGCCTTTCAAAAGCTCTAAAACTTCTTTATCTTCATTATTTAGTCCTTGCGATGCATCATATACAAAAAGTATTAAATCTGCTTCATCAAGGGATTGTTTAGAGTATTCAATACCGATTTTTTCAACTTTGTCAGTTTCACCCTCTCTTATACCTGCTGTGTCAATAAGAGTTATCGGTATTCCCAAATCAAGTGTTTCTCTTATTACATCTCTTGTCGTGCCTGCGATATCTGTGACGATTGCTCTGTCTAAGTTTAATAATGCATTAAAAAGAGATGATTTTCCGACGTTAGGTTTTCCGATTATTGCAACAGAAGCGCCCTGACGAAATATGTTTGAAGTGCTTGCACCTGAAAGTACAGAATCAATTGAATCAATTATATTATGGAATGAATTAATTAAATAATCATATTCCGGCTCATTAACATCTTCAGGAAAATCTATTCCTGCAGTAATTTTGGATAATACTTCAAAGATTTGGTTTCTTATACTGTTTATCCCTTCTTTTAGTGCGCCTGAAAGATTTTTAACAGAAGCTTTTGCAAATTCCGAGGTTTTGGAATGAATAATATCGGCAACGGCTTCCGCTTGTGACAAGTCCATTCTTTTATTCAAAAATGCACGTTTTGTAAATTCTCCTTTTTCTGCCATTCTTGCACCGTTATTTAATACAAGATTAAGGATATTTTTTACAACATTCACACCGCCGTGACATTGAATCTCAATGACATTTTCTCCTGTGTAGCTGTTTGGTGCAAAAAAGGGTAATACAATAACTTCATCAATTTTCTTTCCGTTATCAATAATCCAGCCGTGATTAAATTTCCCTGGCTCAAATTTTGGATTGGTAAATATTTTGTCAATTATTTCAAACGATTTATCGCCGGAAATTCTGATAACACCGATACCGCCGGTACCGATTGGTGTTGCAATTGCAGTTATTGTGTCAAATTCATCTAAAACATTCATAAACTTATTGTATTACAAAGAAGGGGAAAATAAAGCAGGTCTGGTTTAGCCGGAAAAATACCGTCATAAAATATCAAACACTATTTCTCTGTTTCTCTCTTGATTTGCTTGCGTTAAACGATTAGTGTTTTGGCTTTTTGTTACAGTCGTAAACTTGTTAAATATTAACCCTCTCTGTAACGCTGTCTTGTCCTGCTCACGTACAGGTTAGCACACCCATCTCTTGGGAGAGCACTACTGTCCGAGATAAATTTAAATAAAATCCGGTAAATCAATATAAAAATAATCTTTTGAGCATTTACTACTAAGTAAAGATTCAAAAAAATATTT
>CADBXV010000093.1 GCA_902798645.1 uncultured bacterium | reverse complement strand
ATCGATTTTACCGACTACTGCAGTTAAAGCTTTGATTGCATCAAGCACTGCTTTGAATCCGTTATCATTAATGCTAATCATTGTTTCTTGATTTTCAATAACTTTGTCTAAGTATGCAGCTACATTAAATCCGTTAGCTTTAATAGCATCTAATATAAGTTTTGTACGTTTTTCATTGTTAGCATCCATCTTAGTCATTAAGCTTATTATTGTATCAAGCTTAGCACCGTTAAGTTTTTGATTTTTAATGATTTCATTCAATTGTGCAGCATTATCACCGCTAAACTTATTGAATAGTGCCGTTAAATTATCAATCTTATCGCCGTTCTTTTCTGTTGAATCAGCAATTCTTGCAAGTAATGCTTCGATACCGCTTAAGTCAACTGTAGTGTTGAAGTCAAGTTTACCGATTGCTGCCAATATTGCATTGCCGAGTTTTTCACCTTTGTCACCGTATTTTTCAACTAAAGTATTTAATTTTTCAATGTTAGCATTCAGTTGTGCAATCATCTTCTTGATGTCATCAAGTGAAGCGTTGCTCTTACAAATTGCTTTAATAGTTGCTTCAAAGCCTGCTCTGACAGAGCTGTTGAGTGTAGCAATAGATGCCTTGACATCTGCCATCAATGCTAACATCTTCTTTTGATAATCTTTGTCATCATTGTGGTTTTGTTCAATTAAATTCCTAATATCAGCTAATAGAGCATTGTTGTCATCAAGTTTATCAATAACAATTCCAATTAATTCGTTATTGCTACCGATTTGTTGAATAATGATATTCAATAAATCTCTGTCACTGGCAACCAGATTTAATAATTCTACTACCAAACCAGTTATTGTTGTTAAGTTTGAAGTCGTGTTCATTGAGTATTCTTTGATTTTATTTAACAGTTCTTTTGCCTCATTAGCTCTTTTATCATCCATTTGATTTAATTTTTCTAAAATTGCTTTGCCGATTGCTTCAAGAGATGAAAAGTCGTTTTTGATATTTACAGAAAGTGGCATTGTAGTATTTTGTTGAGCTGTTGTTGACAAATCATAATTTTGAGTTCCACCATCTTTACAAGCTACCAATGCTCTTGATACAAGATAAGTCAGCGCAGGTTTAGTTACATATCCGTTAGTAGCGACTCTTGAAACTTCGCCCATTAGCCATTCAACAGCACCTGCGACTGCTTCTTTAGTAAAACCTAGTCTTGATGCTGCTGCGGTAAATGCAGCTTCGATTGAGCCATATTCAGCTAAAATTAGTCCGCCTGTTAATACTGCCGCTGCAGCACCGGCGCCAACCATTACTTTTTCTGAGGCTTTTATATATGCTTCATTTGTTTCAATTTCTTTCGCTATATCAAACTTCTTTGCTTCAAGTTGATCCATCATTGCTTGAACTTTCATGTTTTCAACTTGTTGAGAAAAATTAGCTACTTCAACAGGTTTTCCACCATCTTTTGGAACACCCATAATGACATTATTTTCTGTGTACAATCTGTCATATTTTGCTTTTGTTTTTTCATCATGAATTGGAAGGTCTACATCAAAATCCCACGGAACTTTGAAGTTTACACCTTCCTGTGTAAAACTTATTACATCACCGACTGCGTATGCTTCACCTGAAGCTAATTGTTTTTGAAATACGTTAACTTGTTCCAATGTCACGTTGTATTGCGCTCTCAGTGTAGCTCCTTCTAAACCATCACTTTGCATTTTTTTTAGCATTTCAGTAGGTGTGCAATGATTTTCAGTTGCAATCGTTTGTAAAGCTCGAATGTTTAAAGTATTACCCATTAGTATCTCCTTTCTAATTTCATAACTAACCGTAAACTTACTTACCTTAAGTATCGGCATTTTTTTTTAAAACTTTAGGGTTTTAGTTTAGATTGTTACAAAAATTTACAATACGATTTCTCTACAGCACCGAAAACCGTACTGCATTCTCTTTTCTCATGTTTATGTGCTATGTTTTTATAAAGTTTTTTTGTTTTCGGAAATTGCCTTTTTGTTACAAAATGTTACAAAATTGTGTGGTTATACCCTCTCCCCTACCCCTCTCCAGAACGAGTGAATAGACTACCCTCTCCCCTAACCCCTCTCTCTATCTATCTCTACAGGAGATAGATAGAGAGAGGGGTTATCACATAAATAATTTTAAAATTTTATACAAATTGCCCAATCAGACTACTATATATTTCTTTTTACATGGTATTCTTATAATTATGAAAAAAATATTGGGGATTGTTTTAACATTTATCATAATTGTATTATTGGCAAAATTATTTATTAGGCGTGATATTCCAACTATTCAAACAGTTAAAATAAAAACACCTGATATCAACAATATTACTTATCCTGACAAAAACAAAAATATAACTTTAAACGGAATTGATTATATTCAATCACAAGCACCTGTCGGAAAATTCGGCGGTGAACTTATAATATCTACAATCGGTGAAGGTCCCAAAACTCTTAATCCATGTAATACTAAAGACGCAACATCTTCTGCTATGGCAGGAATACTTTATGACGGTTTATTATCCACAGACGCAAGAACGGGTGAAGTTATTCCAATGCTTGCAAAGTCTTTTTCAATAGACAAAAATGATTACATTATAAACTTAAGAAAAGGAATTAAATGGACTGACGGAAAACCGATTACGGCTGATGATGTAATGTATACGTACGAGGAAATTGTGTTCAAAGGTTTAGGGAATCCCTCTGTTATGGATGCAATGACAATTGACGGACAACTTCCAAAACTTACCAAAATCGATGACTATACTGTTATGTTTACAACACCAAAACCTTTTGCGCCATTTCTAAGACAACTTAGTTATCCCATTGTTCCTAAGCATTATTTTAAACCGTATTCAGACAAAGGCGCATCTGTCTTTAATGCGTTCCTAAGTCCTAACACCAAACCTGATACTATTGTTTCTAATGGTGCTTTCAAATTAAAAGAGTATGTTGCTGCTCAAAGAGTTGTTTTCGAGAGAAATCCAAATTATTACAAAGTTAATCTTAATAACGAAAAATTGCCATATCTTAATAAGATTGTGTATCTAATTGTAGGCGACACAAATAATGAAATTTTGAAATTTGAAGCAAAAGAGATTGATGTAATTGGGTTAAAAGGTAATAATGTAGCAAGATACAAATTAAAAGAAGCGGATTCCGATTATACTATTTACAATCTTGGTGCTGATACAGGAACGCTGTTTATTGCAATTAATCTTAATAACCGCAAAGATAAAAACGGCAAACCTTATGTAAGTTATGAAAAACAAAGATGGTTTAGAAACAAAGACTTTCGTAAAGCAATAGATTATGCTATCGACAGGAAAAGTATGATTCAAAATATTGCATTTGGTGTAGCAGAGCCTTTATTTACTGCTGAAAGTCTAAATTCAATATATTTAAACAAAAACATAAAAGGGCATCCGAAAGATATAAATACTTCCTTTGAATTGCTTAAAAATAACGGATTCCAATTTAAAAATGGCAAACTTTATGATAAACAAGGAAATTATGTTGAGTTTGATTTGTATACTAATGCCGGTAATTTAGAGCGTGAAGCGTTAGGTGTTATGATAAAGCAGGATCTTGAAGAATTAGGGATGAAGGTTAATTTTAAACCTATTGAGTTTAATTCTTTAGTAAACAAACTTACTTCAACGCACGATTGGGATATGGTAATTATGGGTTTAACAGGCTCTCCGCTTGAACCGCATGACGGCAAAAACGTTTGGACTACTAAAGGTACTTTGCATATGTTTAATATGCGAGAAAAAGCAGAAGATTTTAATGATGTTTTCCCTTGGGAAAAGGAACTTGATACACTGTTTGAAGAAGGTGCGCTTAAAATATCTTACGAAGAAAGAAAACCAATATATGACAGATATCAGGAAATAATATATGAAGAAAACCCTATAATATATCTTTATTCACCGCTTAGAATAACCGCAATAAGAAAAAAAATAAAGAATGTTTTTCCTACTGCTCTAAGCGGATTGTTGTACAATCTTGATGAGGTGTATATTGACAATTCAGGTTGTCCGGTAAATACATTATCAAAATCAGCGGAGGAAAAGTCGTGGAATTTGCAAAATTTTTGTTTAAAAGATTTATTCAAGTAATACCGCTGCTTATTATTGTGTCGTTGATAAGTTTTTTCATAATAAGACTTTCTCCGATTGATCCGCTTGCCGAATTAAGGCTGAATCCGTCGATATCTGAGGAAACAGTGCAAAAAGAGGTAAAAAGATTAAACCTTGATAAACCTATAATCGTTCAGTATTTTTCTTGGGGAAAATCTTTTATCAAAGGCGATTTAGGCTACACTGCCGCGGGAGAAAAGGTGTCCGTAAAATTAAAAGAGAGAATCCCAAATACTTTGCTTCTTACGATTGTTGTAATTTTTATGACTTGGATTGTAGGAATTCCTTTGGGCATATTTTCCGCAATAAACAAAGAAACTTTTTTTGACCGGTTTTTAACAGTTTTATCCAGTGTAGGAATGGCTATACCTTCATTCTTCTTTGCTATTTTAATGCTTATCTTTGCGGTTAAGACAGGATGGTTTCCTGTCGGAGGACTTACGAGTTATAACTATAATGAGATGAGTTATTGGGGTAAATTTATTGATCTTGCTAAACATTTGGTTTTACCTGTTACGGTTTTGTTTGCAATATCTTTATCAGGGCTGCAAAGGCAAATGAGAGCTAATATGCTTGAAGTTTTAGACAGTGATTATATAAAGTTTGCAAGAGCTAAAGGGTTGAGCGAATTTAAAGTAATTTATAAACATGCATT
>CADBXV010000092.1 GCA_902798645.1 uncultured bacterium | reverse complement strand
CAGAACCGATTGTTCTTTGGATAAAGTTTGATAGTAAATTTGCGTTAATTTGTGTTGACATAACGTGTCTCCTTAATTTTAATTTCATCTTACATATATTAAAAGTATATAAAAATTATCTAATTTCATAAATGATAAAAATTGTTACAAAACTTAATAGTTTTAAGTTTGAAATAAAAAACAGAACACCACAACAATGGTGTTCTGTTTAAAAAATTATTTTTAAAAGCAACTATATAGCTTTTTGTACTTTTCCTGCTCTTAAACAAGATGTACAAACACATTTTCTCACTGCATGACCATTTTCATCTAAAACTCTAATCTCTTGGATATTCGGAGATTGTCTTTTAACAATTTGTTTATGAGAGAATGTAAGCTTAGCAGCTTTCAAATCACCTTTTCCACATATTTCACATTTTTTAGCCATAATTCTATTCCTTCTTTCTAATCTAGTGTAATTAGAGTTTACTTTAAACAAAATTATTTTGCAAGAGGCATACTATTTTATTTATTAATAATCAGACTGTTCATAATCATCTTCATCTTGTAAAGATGACAAATCAGAAGAATAATTTGTATCGAAATCTTCAGGTAAATATTCGTTATCAGGCCAAATTGTATCTTCATCAAATCTGCATGCATTTAGATTTTCAGACATAGAAAAGTCCGAATTTGTTAAATCAGCACTTTGAAATATTGCCCCTGCTAAATCTGCATCAGAAAAGTTTCCGTAATCAACGGTTGAATAACTAAAATCTGTACCATTTAAAACAGATTCTGTAAAAGAACATTCAACCAAATTAGCTCTTGTAAAATCAACAGAAGTTAAATCACAACCGTTAAACTTTACACTTATCAAATGAGAATCCGCAAAAGATGATGATGTCAAATCAGCATTAACAAACTCAGCACCTTCAACATTAACATTTGAAAAATCAGTTTCTGTTAAGTCTGCTCCACCCTTGATACCGCTTATTTCATTATTAAAAGCTTCAACATCAGTTGATATTAAATTGACCAATTCTTCCTTTGATAGCATATTATTCTCCTAGTTTATTAAATTAATTTCCATAGCAAGTAAAACAGCTTGAGTGCGATTAGCAACTTTCAACTTTTTAAAAATACTATTCAGATGTGTTTTGATAGTGACATCTTGAACACACAATTTATCTGCAATTTCCTGATTACTTGCGCCTTTGGCAACAAGTGAAAGAACTTCCTTTTCTTTTGGAGTCAATGCATCAATGTTAACATCTTTATTAATCTTTTTTTCTTTTTTAGAAGCTTCTGCCTGCCATTTACTTCTTCTTAAAACAGCTTCAATTCTTGCTAAAAGGTTAGGCAGAATAAACGGTTTTACAATATAATCGTCTGCACCGATTTTTAATCCTGACACTACTTTTTGATCTTCACTTACAGCAGTAATCATAATTACAGGTAAATATTCAGTTTTTGAATTTTTCCTGATAGCTTTCAGAGTATCCCAACCGTCCATATTTGGCATCATTACATCTAATAAAACCAAATCAAAATTTTTATTATCATCCGACAATATCTTTAATGCTTCAATTCCGTCTTCCGCAATAGTAACATCATACCCATACATAGGCAAAGCATCTTTTAAAAATTTCGGGTTATCGTCAACTACTAATATTGATGCAATTCCGTCCATATTATACCAATCTTTCTTTTAACGCTTTGAGAGCTGCCTGTAACCTGTCATCAACTTCAAGCTTTTGTAATATACTTGCAACGTGTGCCTTTGTAGTATTAATACTTACATATAGCTCATTTGCAATTTCATTATTGCTGTATCCTTCTGTTATCAGCTTAAGTATTTGAGTTTCTCTTGAAGTTAATCCATAATCTTTATCTGATTTCACTGAATTATTAACTTGAGAATTTGTTGCCGCCTGTAAAACAATATGAGAGATAGCAGGATCAAACCAAGCTGCACCATCAAGAACTGATTGAATAACTTGTATTAATCGAGTTGGGTTAATCTCTTTCGAACAATATGCATTGGCACCTGCTTTTAAGCTGTTCAAAACTTCCTGTTCATCATTATGAGAAGTTAATATAACTATCTTAATATCGTTTTTAAAACTTTTTATTTTTTGAGTAGCTTCTATTCCGTCCATTCCTGGCAGACCTAAATCCATTATAATTAAATCTACTTGATTTTTGTATATGACATCAATTGCACTCTCTGCTGATTCAGCCTCATATACAGTATCTATAAAATCACAATTCTCGAATGCGGTTTTAAGCCCGAAACGTGTTAATTCATGATCTTCTACTATTAATATACTAATTCCCATAATAGTCACCATATCCGGAATTTACTATTGACTGATAATCTTCGTTCAAAGCAGAACAGCGCATTAACAGTCGGTTTGCTGATTCAATATCACCCTTTGCTCTTAATACAAGGCTTAGATAATAATAATATTTAAAGTTATTTTCGTCAATATAATACGAATTGTTTAGATATGTTTGTGCCATGTTATAATTGCCGTCTTTTATTGAATGATATGCAAGCCCGAGCCATATATCATTATTTGATAAATCAATAGATGCAACTCTCGGTAAATAATAATCAACTCTTTGAGGAATTACTTTTAAGGATTCAACAAGCAAATCCTCGTTCATTTTATTGTCTTTTAAAAGTTTTTCATATATTTTTTTTGCCTTATCAGACTGTTCCAATGCCAAATATGATTTTGCTATACCAACTTGTGGTGCAGTGTTTTTAGTACACTTTTTTGCTTTTTTATAATAAGATAAAGAATCTTTATATTGTTTTTCATCGTATTTAATATCAGCCAAAGTTAATAATGCTAAGTAATTGTGTCTATCTTCTTTATATGCTTTTGTTGCAAATTCTAAACCTTTTACAGGATCATTATTTTCATAATACACTCTGCCTAAAAGAGAATTTATGTCAGATGAATATTGTTTTGCATTTACAAGAGCAGATTGCAAAACTTTAATTGCAAGCAAACTCTTATCTTGAAGGTGATAATAATATGCTAAATGATAATCTTTTAAAGTTTGATTTTTTGAAGTTTTATATAATACGTATTCTTCTGTAGCTCTTACTTTATCTTGAAAATCAATAGTTAAAAACTGTGTTTTTTTAATTTCTTTCAGAACCTTTAGAGCCTGTCCGTTTTTCTTCTTATCTGCAAGAATTCTTGCTTTTAAGCTTAAATAGTTAATATTAACATCGTTTTCTTTTATTGCAATATTAATATATTTTAAAGCTAAAGGAAGATTGTTAGACTTGTAATATCCGAGAGCTATTAAATAATTTTTATAATCATTTTCACCTATTTTTGGTGAATTGATAAGCTCAGATGTAGTTTCCAATGCCATATTATTGTAAATAATATTTGAATAAGCATCCGCAAGCAACAATACATCATTTTTATCCATCATACCTGAGGGATAATAATAATTATGCATGTCCTTTACATATGCGCCAGTAAAATGGTTTGTATCCAATTGATCTACCAATTTATCAGACAAGTCAAACAAACCGTATTCTGACATTTTTATCCCATATAAAAGAAATACATAGTCATCATGTTCTGCCTTTGTAACCAGCTCGTTAAAATCATCATAGGAAGCTTTAACATTACTTTGAATAAATTTATTAACAGCAGATGCGTATTTTGCTTTTATAAAATTATCTTTTACTGTTATATCCGCATCCGAAATGTTTTCATAAGTCTTAGCCTGCAATAGTTGAAAAGATGTGTCAGCACTATATACAGGTGTCGTTAACAATATTAAGCTAAGCAATAATAAAAGTTTTTCTTTACTCATTCTCTAAATCAATTCCTACATAATATTTATTAAATACTTGCAACAACTTGTTACTACAATTATTCACTATTGAGTAATATAAATCAAGTAAGTTATATTTTTGTAATGTTTCCATATCTTCGTCATCAATTTTAAGAGAATTTTCAGTGCAAAATACTTTAACAATTTCACTAAGCTTTATTGCCAAAAATTTCTCAACTACCAGCGGATCAAAGTGAGAACCTGCTCCGTCTTTAATTATATTGATTACCTTATCAATCGGCATTTTGTCACGGTAGTGACGTTTGGAAGTTATTGCATCAAATACATCTGAAACAGCAAGAATTCGACCGCCAAAAGGAATATCAGTGCCTTTTAAATGTCTGTAATATCCGGAACCGTCAAATTTTTCGTGATGTGAGCATGCAATCTCTGTAATTTGCTGAAAATCTTTTGACATGTGAATTTTCTCTAAAATATGATGTGTAATCTCCACATGCTGTTGAATATGTTTGTATTCTTCCGGTGTAAGTTTCCCTTCTTTTTGCAGAACGGCATCTCTTATACCGATTTTACCGATATCATGCAAGGCTGCTGCTTTTTCCAAAATATATAAGTCATTTTGTTCCATGCCAAATTCTTTTGCTATTAAAACAGCATACATCTTTACTCTTGTTGAATGACCTGAAGTAATTTTGTCACGTGCATCGATGGAAGAAGCAAGGGTTTCAATAAAACTGTCAAAAATAATTCGCTGCTCTTCAAGCATTTTTCTTTGACGTTCAAAAAGTCTTGCATTTTCTAACGAAATTCCGGCACTTGAAGCTATGGCTACGAGCAAATCTTCATCATCTATAGTAAAGGATTCATCAAATTTATTAAGAACCTGAAAAACGCCGATTATATCTTGATTAAAGTTCTTAATAGGCATGCAAAGAATGGTTTTTGTTCTGTAACCTGTTTTCTTATCAACTTCCGGATTAAATCTGTAGTCTTTATAAGCATCCTTTATATTAATAGTTTCGCCTGT
>CADBXV010000091.1 GCA_902798645.1 uncultured bacterium | reverse complement strand
TTTATAAAATTCTTTTCCCTGTCCATTTCTTTCTCCATTTAAATATTCTCCTTCAAATTTTATTTTTTTATTTGTATAATATTCTTTTCCTTTTCCATTCCTTTCTCCATTAAAATATTCATTTTCAAAGATAAATTCATCAAAACCAAAAAATTGTTTTATATATCCTCTTTTTTCCATTTTTAAATTCTCCTTCAAATTTCAATTTACCTTTATAATCATATTCTCTTCCTTTTCCATTTCTTTCTCCATTTGAATATTCCTCTTCAAATTTTAATGCATAATTATAACCCATAGATTCTTTTACTTTTCCATTTTCACCATTGACAATATATCTTTTGCTCTTCAGGAAAGAAAGGATTTGAGGGGCAGATATACAAGAAAAGAACTTGAAAAAATAGTTGCAGAAAAACTTGAGCTTGTAGGTTTGTCTGGAATAGAGAAAAAATTTCCGTCCGAGTTATCCGGAGGTATGCAGAAACGTGTAAGTTTTGCCCGTGCAATAGTTACAGAACCGAAAATTATACTGTACGATGAACCTACAGCAGGTTTAGACCCGATATCTTCAACTCTGATTGAAGATTATATTGTAAGGCTTAAAAACGAAACACACGCAGCTTCAATAGTAGTCACTCACCAAATGTCAACTATTCGTAGGACAGCAGATTCGGTATTAATGTTGTATAATGGTCATGCAGTTTTTGAAGGTTCTCCTGATGAACTATGCAGAGAAGAAACGCCATATACCAAGCAGTTTGTTGAAGCAACGCTGGATGGACCTATGAAAATGAATTAATGAGGAATGAAAAATGAAAATATCTCCTGCTCTAAAAGTCGGAATTTTAACAATAATATCACTTGCAATACTTTTGTTCACGATTCTGTGGATAAAGGGACGTTCTTTTTCATCAGCAGAAAGAATAGAAGTTCAGTTTAAGGATGTTAACGGTATGCGTCCCGGTTCCGGTGTGCAAATGATGGGCTTAAGAGTAGGACAAGTTGAAGAAATTACACCTGTTGTAAATGGCGAATCAAGTTATGTAAAAATGAGATTTGTAATCACTCAACCCGGAATTGAAATTCCAAAAGCATCTACATTAAGTATTCAACAATCAGGTCTGATTGGGGAACAATTCTTAGAAATTACACCTCCAAAATTGCGTTCGGTTTTCATTCCTGTCGTAAATAAAGATTTAATCGTAAATGGTACTACTGTTGAGATAAAACTTGACGATAAATTTTATGATGTCGGAAAAGTAAAAAAATCACAAATTATGACTTCAAAACTTGTACCTGTAGAATTGGCAGATACGGTAAAGACACCATTTGCATACAAAGTTGATTATGTAATAAATCTTCCGGGCTTAAGGCTTCCTCACTTTATGAAAGGTGAAATTGTAACTGTAAACGGTGAAAAGAAACTAAGAGTTCAACCTTCTGACGGCTCTGCTCTGCCGTATCCTCAGCAAACATCTCCTTATACTATTATTGAGCCTATGAGAATTGCTGACTTTATGAATTTGCAGTATCAGGCTGCGGAATCTTTAACAGAGATGAGTAAAATGGTTAATGATTTGATGAATGATAAAATGATAGCAGATATAAGACAATCTGTATCAAACTTTAAAGAATTAACAGCGCAAGCTACTACAACACTTCAAAAAACTGAAAAGCTTATTGATACATCAAGAAATGATATTGATGCAATATTGTGGATGATGAGTGATGTTGCCAACAACTTTAATAAGCTTGCTACAAATGTTAACGGTATAATTGGCGATGAAAAATTCAAGCCGACTATGTACAAAACTGCAGAATCATTGTCTAAGTTAGCGGATGAATTGTCACCGATATTAGGTTCTGTAGATGCCAAAGCATTTGCAGAAGACTTGAATGCAATAATGTCCAACATGAATGAGATTTCTACTGCTGTAAATAAAATGACTAAAGATGAAAAATTAAAAACAAAAATAAGCACAACAATTGATAATTTGAATATTACAATGTGCGAAGTAACTCAAGCACTGGAAACGGTAAACGGTCAAAAAGGTGACAAAGAGAATTTGAAACAAATTATGGAAGACACATCAAAAACAGTTTCTAATCTAAGAAAATTCTCTGAAAAATTAAATAAACGCTTCTTATTATTCAGATTATTATTCTAAAAAAAGTACAAATAATTCTAAAGAATTATTGACAATTATCTTGTTAGGTGTTATCCTTAACAGGTACCGAGATATAAAGAAATGTAAATAGAGACAGAAAGGAGTGTGTGTTATGAGAGTAAGCTCAATTAATGTTGCACAACCTAGGAATTTGAATTACAATTTAAGAAACAAGAATGCTCAAACCCCTAATTTTAGAGGCTGGGGCGGTGCTCTTGGAACAATTGGCGGAGCAGCAGTGGGTATTGTATTAACAGCTGCATCAGGCGGAGCCTTAGCGTGGACTATCCCTTTGTTAGGCGGTTCAGGTGCTATTGGCGGTGACATGTATGAAAAGAAGGATAAACCATCAACAGATCAATATGGTCGTCCGTTATACTAATATTATATAGTTTTGTAAAAAATCCCTGTATATTGTATACAGGGTTTTTTTATTGAGTTAAAATATAATTTGGGATTTTTATTAGGGGGGTATATGCTTGAAAAGGCTGTAGAGTTTGTAAAAGATAAAATGTGTGATTTTAAACCTCAAGTGGGTATTATATTAGGTTCAGGTTTAGGAGAATTAGCCGATGAGTATTCAAAATTCTCAATTGATTATAAGGATATTCCCGGTTTTGAAGCTTCGACAGTAGCAGGACATAAAGGAAAGTTGGTTTTTGCAGAAATAAACGGAAAAAATGTAGTTATGATGCAAGGGCGTTTTCATTTTTACGAGGGGCATTCTATACAAAAAGTTGTTTTCCCGATAAAGGTAATGAAAAAACTTGGTGTAGAGACATTGATTATAACAAATGCTGCAGGAGGTGTAAATGCTTCATTTAATCCGTCTGATTTAATGGTAATAACCGATCATATAAATTTTATGGGTCAAAATCCTCTTGTAGGAAAAAATGATGACTCAATGGGAACAAGATTTCCTGATATGAGTGAAGTTTACACACCAGAATATGTAGAGTTGGTAAAAAAAACAGGTAAAGAAGTCGGAATAGATTTGCAGGAAGGTGTTTATATGGCTTTAACCGGACCTTCTTACGAAACACCGTCAGAAGTTAGAATGGCAAGAACTCTGGGTGCGGATGCAGTCGGAATGTCAACTGTTCCTGAAGCGATGGTAGCATCATGGGCAGGGATGAAGGTTATAGGTATAAGCTGTATTTGTAATTCAGCAGCCGGTGTTAGTACTGTAGGTTTATCGCACGAAGAAGTTATAAAAGCAGCGAATAAAGCTAAGGATAAATTTAAGATATTGGTAAAAGAGGTTATAAAAAAACTGTAGTGCGATTAGATAAATTTTTAAAAGTATCAAGAATAATAAAACGCAGAACGGTTGCAAATTCAGTTTCCGAGATGGGCAGAGTTTTCGTAAACGGGAATCCAGCAAAGCCTGCAAAACAGTTAAACGCAGGTGATATAATAGAAATTGAATACGCAAACAGGGTAGAGAAGTATGAGATTTTAATTGTGCCTGAGGGAAATGTAAGTGTGCAAGAGTCTTCAACTCTATATAGAATAATTGAATAATAAAGGAAAGATATATGCATGAATTAATATTGAATATAAGCAGTTTGTTTCAGTCATTGGGGTTGCAAGGTCTTGCAATAAATGCAGGTATAGAAAGCTGTTTACCAGGATTTCCTTTGCCTCCTGATTTTTTATTGATAGCGATGGACTTGGCAGCACCTCAAAAGGCGCTTTTATACGCTTTAATTTGTACAATAGGCTCGGTGTCGGGCGGTATATTGGGGTATGCTATAGGAAAATTTGGCGGCAGACCATTGTTTAACCGATTATTTGCAAAAAAAGCGGATAAGTTTCAGGCTGTTGAAAAATTGTACGATCAATATGGCTCATTAGCGGTTTTCTTTTCGGCATTTTCGCCTATACCGTATAATATTTTTACTATAGCAAGCGGTATTTTAAAGATGAATTTTTTCAAATTTGTGGGGGTTAGTTGTCTTGGCAGAGGCGGAAGATTTTTCTTGGTAAGTACTGTGTTGATGCTGTTTGGTGAAACTATAAAGCAATATTTAAATTATGTTATATTAGCAGTAAGTGTTGTATTAGTGATATTTTTTGTCGTTATGTATAAAAAAAGAAATTCTTTTATAAAAAAAGAGGATTCGGACGTATCATTAATAGAAACAAAAAAATTACAAGACAGTGAGAAAGTGGAGCAAGAGATATGCCAATAATAAATGAACATTTTGGGGTTAAGACAAGAGGTAATAATGATATAATAGATATAACAAAGCACGTTCAAAACTGTGTTTATAAGCACGAATTAAAGGATGCTTTGGTTTGTATTTCTATACAAGGCAGTACTTCAGCAGTAACAACAATTGAGTATGAAGAAGGATTGGTAAAAGATTTACGAGAGGCTCTTGATAGAATTGCACCAGCCGGCGCAGAGTATCATCACGATGAGATTTGGCATGACGGTAACGGATATGCGCATGTACGTTCAGCATTAGTCGGCAGTTCCGTAAATATAGCATTGGTTGACGGATTGTTGAATTTAGGAACTTGGCAGCAAGTTGTATTATTAGATTTTGATAATAAAGAACGCTCAAGGAATATAACAGTCCAGATTATTTACTAGTAAAAACAACTAAATATATAATATTTTTTGTCTTTTGCAATTTTAGTTTATTGAACACTGTAGGTCAGGTTTTACCTGACAATAACTTTTTGCATCATTTTATATAATATTATGTATTAATTTTATATTTTTATATATCCACTTTCTTTGACCGCAAAGAAAGTGGAGAAAGAAACTCTTGGCGGATTTTCGGTAGGGCGTAAGCCCGTAAGGTGGAGGTCGGACG
>CADBXV010000090.1 GCA_902798645.1 uncultured bacterium | reverse complement strand
TGGTCCTGCATTAGGTCAACACGGTGTTAACATCATGGATTTTTGTAAGCAATTCAATGCTAAAACTGAATCACAAGCAGGTTACATTATCCCTGTTATTATCGATGTATATGAAGACAGAAGTTTTACTTTTGTTATAAAATCACCTCCGGCACCTGTTCTTATTAAGAAAGCTTTGAACATACCAAAAGGTTCTGCTGTTCCTAACAAGACTAAAGTTGCTGAGATTACAAGAGCTCAATTAGAAGAAATCGCTAAAATTAAAATGAACGATTTGAACGCAACTACAATGGATGCTGCAGTTAAGATGATTGCAGGTTCTTGCAGAGCAATGGGCGTAACTGTAAAAGAAGATTAGTGTAAAATGGAAGGATTAGTATAGGGCAATAAGGCAATAGGGCAATAAGGCAATAAGATATTAAAAATCACTTATTAACTTATTCATTTATTCACTTATTCACTTCTAAAATGTCCGCTAATACCATGAAAGGAAAATAAAAATGTCTAAAATAACTAAAAAACAAAAGAAGCTTCAAGAACTTCTCGAAGGTTTTGAACAACCTACAAGCGGCAAAGAAGCATTAACTAAATTACAAGAAGTATCTAAAGAAGTAGCTAAATTCAACGAAACAGTTGAATGCCACATGAGATTAGGTATTGATGTAAAACACGCAGAACAACAAATCAGATCAACAGTAGTTTTACCTGCTGGTTTGGGTAAAGAAGTAAGAGTTTGCGTTATTGCAAAAGGGCCTAAAGTTAATGAAGCAAAAGATGCTGGCGCTGACTTCTACGGAACGGAAGATATTATCGACAAAATCTCCGGCGGTTGGTTTGAATTTGATACATTAATCGCAACACCTGACTGTATGGGTATGCTTGGTAAATTAGGTCGTGTTTTAGGTCCTAAAGGTTTAATGCCTAACCCTAAAACAGGAACTGTTACCCTTGACATAGCTAAAGCAGTTAAAGATGCTAAGGCCGGTAAAGTTGAATTCAGAGCCGATAAACAAGGTATGATTCACTGCCCGATAGGAAAAGTTCAATTCGCTAATGATGATTTGGTTAAAAACTACGGAACATTAGTTGATGCAATTTTGAAGGCTAAGCCGTCTGCTGCAAAAGGTACATATGTTAAGTCAATCTATTTGACAACAACAATGGGCCCGAGCATAAAGATTGACTCGAAAAACCTTCAAGCAGAAGTTAAAGAAATTGTTGGTTGATATTTACGGCCGGTCTTGCGACCGGCCTTTTTTTTAAAGAATCAGATACTTTATATAAAGTATCTGATTCTTTATTTTGGAATTGTTTATATAAGCGAAACTAATCTACATGGTTGTTAAATAACAGTTGTGAAAAAAAACGCAAAATTAGCAAATCATAAAGTTTTGTAAATAAATATTACAGTTTTTATTATAGAATAGCAAAAAAATATTTTACACGTTTTATTCCTATTATAAGGAGAATTTTATGAATACAAGTGTAAACAACATTTCATTTAAAGCTAACATAAATGCATTAGCAAAAACTAAGTACAAAATCAGTTTTGAAGATGTTTGCAAAGCATTCGAAAAAGGTACAACAAAATACCCTAACGATACGCTTTATATTACAAAAAATAAATCCGGAGCTTATTCTTGGCATATTTCCAACAAACAAAGGGGAGATTACTTTAAGGGTGAAGAAATTTTTACAAACAGCATTGACAACCACATTGAAGAACTTGGTGTAAAAAGTTTTGCCAAGGAACTTATAAATGCATTTAAGGCAATGAAACTTGAAAGAGATATATATAAAAAAGCCAAGCCTGTTAAAATAGAATTGGATAAAACAAAAGGTTTATACGAAGCTTATAAAAAAATGGCTGAAGCTTACAAAGGCGACGGCAATCTTTCTATGGCAAAGCGCTACGAGTATCTTGCAAATAGAAATCAGAGCAAATTAAGTGATTTAACTGCGCAATATAACAAATACGTTAACACTTTCAAAACAAAACTAAAAGAACTTTCAAAAGATTATCCAGAAATAGGACAAGTTGAACTTTACTTGGCATAATGTAAATTTTTGTGTATTTATGTACAAAAGTATATTTACATGATATATAATATTAATATATGTATATCGTCAAAAATTTAAAGGACTATCAGTTGTCCCACAAACAAAGGATTTTTGCGGGATATTTGAAGGATAATGTTGATTCATATGTTTGTTATGAAAAAATAACAAACCGTAATGCAATGCGCAGATATTTTGCTCCAAATAATGATTTTGTAGAATATTCAACTGCTATAGGAGAACCTGCAGAACTTTTGGCAAGGGCATTTGCTTAAAAGTTTTTATTAGACAGCTCCTAACCTCTAACCCTCCAACCCTCATTCACCCCTTGTACAAAATTTTTTGTATATGTTATTCTCATGTTAGGGAGAAATGACATGAAAAAGATTATTGTACTCATTTTTGTTTTTATATTTTGCATGCAAATATCAATTGCAAAAGGGAATAAAGATTACACACTAAAATTTAACGGAAACAAATATCACTTATTATATAGTGTTAAGAATAAAGATTTTGGCGGATATCTAAACGAATATTACAAAAAAGGTGAAACATACAATATTTGGTCTGAGCTTATTGCAGTTCACCATTTCCCGAATGCATACTCTCCAATTGACAGAATTCAAAGTTTTAAAGAATATTTAAACAGCATGCACGTTCCGAGTTCATTAACATTCAACGATAAGAAAAACACTGCAATGATTGACTTTATAATGATTGCAGACAAAAATATGCCGGTTGTGTTAGAATTCAACATTTTTAAATATGAAAAATCAAAAAAATGCGGTTCTATAGCAATTCAATACGCAAAAAGATATTCAGCAACAACTACAATGCAAATAGAAGAAATAAAAAAAGATTTTGAAAAAAACAGAAAACAACTGATTAAAAAAGTAAAACACTTTAATATACCGGAAATAATAACAGAAGATATTGATAAATGCATAAGCGCATCAGAGATAGTTAACGAAAATAAGAAAGAACAAGTCAGCATTAATAAAGAAAAAGAAGTTTCTGCAGTTGCCGAAAACAATGAAAATGAAGAAAAAATAACTACAGAAGAAAATACTGCAATAGAAAATAAGCCGGAAATAACCAAACAAATTGGACAAGAAGAAACTTTACAGGACAGTAACGAAAACATTGAAGCTAAAGAAAATAAACTTAATTCAGAAGAATTAAATATATCAGAAGAGAGCAATCAAGCAAATACAGATATAGTTAATACAAAAGAAGAAACAACAATTATTTCAGAAAACACTGAAACATTAAAAGAAGAAAAAGAAAAAGAAGAAAAAACTGATGAAATTAGCTTAATTAACAAAGTTGAATCTGAAAATTTAATTAAAGAACATGCTCCTATTCCTGATGACATAACAACATTAAAAAATACAAAGAATGTTAAATATGAAGTTACAAATAACAAAGATGGTTTAATCGCCGTCCCGAGAACAAAAAAAGAACTGAAAGCTCAAGTTAAGCGAAATAAACAAAGACAAAAAGAATTAAAAAAACAGTCAAAGTTGAAAGCTAAAGCTGAAAACAAAGTAATGAAAGAGTATTCAAAAAACAAGATTAAGCAGGAAAAACTGGAGAAAAAGCAAGCTAAAGCTGATAAAAAATCTGCTAAAAAACAGGCTAAAGAAGAACTAAAAGCAAAGAAAAAAGCAGAAAAACTTAAAAAAAAAACTTATGAAGTTTCAAACAGTAATTCCGATTTAATAGCGAAAAAAAAAAAAAAAAAAGAATTAAAAGAAAATAACAAGAGATTAAAAAAACAAGCTAAAGAAAGAGCAAAAGAAGCAAAGAGAAAGCTTTCCGAATAGACCTACATTCTGTGCCTTATAAAAACTTTACAATACTAACAAATTTGCCATGACAAAGGTAAATTTGTTAGTATATTTTTGGAGGAGAGTGTAACTACATTCTTAAAGGAATAGATATGAGCAAAATAAAATTAATTATTTTAGGAATAATAGCGTGTATTATGTGCTGTACGCCTACAGAAGCAGCATTGACTTTTCCTAATATCAATATAGGAATGCAAACGCTAAATACACCGCAAGATTTTTCAAACGGACTACAAATTCTTATATGGTTAACAATACTGACTTTAGCACCAAGCATTTTTATCATGGCGACGAGTTTTATACGTATTGTTGTTGTATTATCACTGACAAGACAAGCGCTCGGAGCAGGCAATTTACCTCCGAATCAGGTTATTACGAGTTTGGCTTTAATTTTAACATTTTTTATCATGGCACCTGTATTTAATGAGATAAATGAGTCTGCACTCCAGCCTTATATGAAAAACGAAATTACACAGCAGGCGGCTCTTGACAGAGGGATTATTCCTCTTCGAAAATTTATGTTTAAACAAACACATGAAAAAGAACTTGCACTTTTTGTAAGAATGGCAAAAATAGAGAAGCCTAAAACAAAAGATGATGTACCTATGTTTATACTGCTGCCATCGTTCATTCTAAGCGAATTAAAAACGGCATTTACAATAGGTTTTGTTGTATATTTACCATTTCTTGTAATAGACATTGTTGTTTCGTCGGTACTTGTATCAATGGGTATGATGTTCTTACCACCAACTATGATTGCGCTTCCGTTTAAGCTTATTATGTTTGTAATGGTTGACGGCTGGTATTTAGTTGTCAAATCACTTGTAGAAAGCTTTGTCACTTAAGAATATTTTAATGACGTATGTTTTTGGCTTACAAATAATTTGGAGAAAAAATGAATCAAGATATAGTAATTACGCTTTTACAAAAAATGTTTATATTAACACTGGAAATCTCAGTTCCAATATTGTTAGTCGGTGTTGTATTGGGTTTAATGGTAAGTATATTTCAAACAGTTACGCAAATACAAGAATCCACATTGACGTTTGTTCCTAAAATTGTCGGTTGTGTAATTTTGTTAATATTCTTGTTACCTTGGATGTTTGGAGTTGTAATCACCACAACAAACGAATTTTTTGATATGATTCCGCAGTTAATCGGTGGTGCATAATGTTTAATCTTGATGTGCTATTCTCCGTAAGCAATATAATCCTGTTTATGGCTATATTAACACGAATCAGCGGAATGTTTGCATCAGCACCGCTATTTTCAACATACCCTATTCCAATGCAGGGTAAAATTTGTTTGGCTGCACTTATTTCATTTATTTTGTTTCCGATAGTACAACATAATACAAATTTTATAGTTCCAAATAACGTACCTGTACTTACGGTAATACTGTTCAAAGAATACATAATAGGATATGCAATGGGATTTTGT
>CADBXV010000089.1 GCA_902798645.1 uncultured bacterium | reverse complement strand
TGCTCAGGTCGAACCGTACAATTGTTTAGCGAACGGAATTGAAGCCCCAAGAGTTTCTTTCTCCACTTTCTTTGCGGTCAAAGAAAGTGGATATATAAAAAAATAAAATTAATACATCATATTATACATTTTGATGTAAACTATTATCCTGCGCCGGCAATTTGCCCTAATTGAAGCAAAGTTTGAATAGTTGTTTCATATTCTATCTTGTCATTTGTTGATTGTTGCAAAAACGCATTTATATCGTTCATCATTGCGATAGCTTTATCGCAGGCCGGATCACTGCCTTTAACATATGCCCCGATATTAATTAAATCTTCGTTTTTTCTGTGAACGGCAAGTAAATTTCTCAATACACCTGCAGCATTTCTGTGTTCCTTTGTTGTTACATCACCCATAACACGACTTAGTGATTGCAAAACATCAACAGCCGGATAGTGGTTTTTATGCGCCAAGTCACGTGATAAAACGATGTGACCGTCTAAAATACTTCTGGCTGTATCGGAAATAGGCTCATTAAAATCATCACCTTCAACCAATACAGTATAAAGTCCTGTAATTGTTCCAAATTCATTAGTACCTGCACGTTCCATCAGTTTCGGCATAAGAGCGAATACAGAAGGTGTGTATCCTCTTGTTGCAGGAGGTTCACCAATGGCAAGTCCGACTTCCCTTTGTGCCATTGCAATACGAGTTACAGAGTCAAGCATAAATAAAACATCCATTCCCAAATCTCTAAAGTATTCCGCTATAGATGTTGCAACAAATGCAGCTTTAATCTTTACTAATGACGGTTGTTCAGATGTTGCAGCTATTACAATTGAGCGCTTCATACCTTCCGGCCCTAAAATTTCTTCGATAAATTCTTTAACCTCTCTGCCACGCTCTCCGATTAGTGCAATTACGTTAAGCTGAGCGGAAGTATTTTTTGCCATCATACCGATAGTTGTACTTTTGCCGACACCTGAACCTGCAAAAATACCCATCCTTTGACCTTTTCCGACTGTCATAAACCCGTCTATTGCACGAATACCCAGTGATAATGGCTCGGAAATACGTTTTCTTTTAAGCGGATTAATCGCATCAGCTCTGGTTGAACGGTATTCCGCAAATTGAATCTCACCAAGATTATCAATAGGATTTCCTAATCCGTCAAGAACTCTTCCGATAAGTTGGTTACCGACACCGATTTTCATTGCTCCGCCGGAATTTACAACAAACGCTCCGGGACGAATGCCATCAGGGGAAGCTAAAGGCATAAGCAGAATTTTATCTCGCTTAAATCCAACCACTTCTGCCATTGTAGGTTTTTCATTGAATTCGTTATAGATATAGCATAAATCTCCGATTGAGGATTTAGGACCGTCGGATTCAATAGTCAGACCTATTATCTCAGTAATTCTTCCTACCTCTTTAATCGTTCTGGTATTTTGGATTATATCAAGATATTTATTTTTGTCCCATTCCATCACTGCCACCTGTTAACATTTTTTGAGCAAGCTCGCTTATTTGCGAGGAAATACGGGAATCAAGTCTTATAGTTGGTGTTTCTACAATTACACCATCGGGCGATAAAGAAGAATCTTCCAATATTTTTAGTGATTTCAAGTTTGGAATTGCACTTCTGAAGTTTGGTACCATTTTTTGGATATGGTCAACAAGTTTGGGGCTTACGATAATCGTAATACTTTCTTTATCATTCAAAAGCTTTATGGCATCCAGTGTTATTTGATACAAAACTTGCGGATTAAATCTTGCGTGGCAAACCTTGTCTGCAATTACGGAAACAAGTTCGACAATATCACGAGAAGCAGAATCAATAATGTTTTTTTTCATATCAAAAGTTGAGCTTGCAAGAGTTTCAAGAGCATTTAAGCCATCCAAGGCATCGTTATTAAACTTGGCAAGTCCGTCTTCTTCGCCTTTTCTGAATCCTTCTTGGTATGCTTGTTGTTTAATGCTTTCGTATTCTTCCTGTGCTTTGCGTCTTGCATCTTCAATTATTCTGGTAGCTTCTGTGTTTGCTGTTTGGACAATAATTTGAGATTTGTTATCGGCAGCATCAACTATTTGTTGTGCTTTTTCGTCAGTATCTGCAAGAATTTTCTTCACTTTTGCTTCGGACAAAGTAACCTTAGACTGTTCAATAGGTAAAACATAGCTTTCACCGATCTGAACTTCCGTATTAATTATTCTGCTTCGAGTATTATTGTTATTGTTATTATTCAATTAATTCGTCCTCAACACTGGCACGGGTAATTGTAATTTCTCCGTTTGCTTCAAGAGTTCTGATAGCACTGACGACATTTGTTTGAGCATCTTGAACTTCTTTTGCACGGACAGGACCAAGATATTCCATATCGTCTTGAAGCATTTGTCTTGCTCTTTCCGACATATTTTTAAAGATTTTTTCTTTGATTTCGTCTTTTGTACCTTTAAGTGCCGTTGCAAGCTCTTTGGTATCAATTTCTCTGAGCAATCTTTGAACAGCTCTGTCGTCGAGTATAATGATATCTTCAAATACGAACATCAAGTCACGAACTTGTTGTGCCATTTCTTGATTTTCGATATCAAGCCATTCCATAATATTCTTTTCCGTACCACGGTCGCAGCAGTTCAAAATATTTGCCAAAGACTCTACACCGCCTGCATTGGAGAAGTCCTGAACCAATAAAGCAGAGAACTTTCTTTCAACAATATCTTCAATTGTTGATAATATTTCCGGATTAGTTGGTGTCATGTCGGCAATTTTCATAGAAACAACCGCCTGAATATCCGGAGGCAGGAATGATAAAACTTGTGCTGCAAGTTCAGGTCTTATGTATGCTAAAATAAGCGCCAACAATTGCGGATTTTCTGTTGCAAATGTGTTTGCAAGCTGCTGCGGATCAGCTTCGTTTAAGAAGTAGAACGGGTTTGTGTTAACCATTGAATTAACTTTTTCAAGCATTTTTGACGCTTCCGCATCGCCGTATGCTTGAGCGAGTAATTGTTTTGCGTAATTTACACCACCTGATGCAACAAAGTTCTTAGCCTGAAATACTGCTTTAAACTCACTCAAAACATCATTTAAGTCTTCATCTGACACTTTTCCGAGATTAGCAATATCAAGAGTAAGCTGCTCAAGTAAATCATCGTCTTTTATATTTTTAAGAATTTCGGAAGCAGTAGAAGGTCCAAGCGCAATGAGAAGTGCCGCAACCTTTTGGCTCGGACGATTTATAATTTTTTTAGCCTCCTCTTTGGCTTTTTTGATTTCTTCTATACCCATTATGAAAAGTGAATAAGTGATTATGTCAAAAAGTGAATAAGTGAATTAAAATTACTCTTATTTACTAATTTACAAAAACTCTTATTTACTGTCCTCCTTCCCTAGTTATCCTTTATGTATGATACTAACAATTTCGCAGCTTCTTCCGGTGCTGACATTACAGCATCGTTAAGTTCGTTTATGCTTTGATCTTTTTGTGATCTGATTTCTTTTTTATCCAGTACGATAGAAGGTGTGTCTTCTTCTTGTTCAACTTCTTCCTGTCTTACCTCCGGTTCTTCTTCATATCTGCGTTCTACTCTCCTGCCGGCCGGCATTTTTGATACAAAGTTTTTCAAGATTAGAAGTGCAAATCCTCCGAGAACTAATATTACAATTAACGGAATTACTGATGAACCTACAAAGTATAATAATTGTTCTTGTTGATATTGCTTGTTGAAATCTTCTTGAGATTTTTTATCAATATTTGCTCCCTCAAATTGAAGTCCTGAAACAGATATAACATCTCCTCTTGAATAATCTACACCCGAGGCTGATAGAACAAGATTTTTAACTTCTTCTTTTTCGCTGTCTGTAAGAACTTTATTTACTGCAACTGCAATAGAGAGTCTTTTGACTGTTCCGGGTGCATAAACTACCTGTTTAACTTCTTTAGATACGCTATAGTTTACTGCGGTTTTTTGTTTTGTATAATTAAGATTTCTGTTAACGGTTACTGGCGGTGTCAAGTTTTGAGGATTTTGTACATTGTTTGGATTTTCGTACGTTTCTGTTTCTGTTTGAGAACTTGTTACTACACCAACACCTTTTTCGTCATTAACAGGAATGTAACTTTCTATTGTTGATTTTGCGGAATTAAAATCAATATCAGCATTAACTTGGACGGAGACATTACCTTTTCCTACAATTTTTTCTAAAACCGCAGAAACTTTTTTTGCTGTTTCTTTTTCTAAATTTGTTTTAAAACTTTCCATATCAGTAGAACTTTTAGAAGTTTCATCTGATAAACTGTTTCCGTTTTGGTCAGTTATAAAAACCTGTTCGGCAGTCATTCTCGGAACGGAATATGCTACCAAGTTTTTTATTGCTTTAACTTGTGCGCTTTTGATTTTGTACCCCGGCTCAAGTACTAATATAACAGAGGCAGTAGGCTTTTCGTCATTGTCGTCAAAAATTGAGCGTTCAGGCTCTGCAAGTTGTACACGAGCGTATTTAATACCTTGAATTTTTTCTATTGAGCGAACTAATTCCCCTTGAAAAATTCTTTGTTTAGTTAACTTATTTTTAAAATCAGTTGAACCCAATTGCATATTGTCTAAGAGTTCAAAACCTGTATCTTGATTTTTTATTAAATCGTTTTCAGCAACAAAAACTCTCATTTCATCTCTGACATTGGAAGGAACTAAAATTGATTTATGGTCTTCAGAAACCTTGTATTTGTATGCATTTTTTTTCATTCCTTCTGCAATACTTATAGCATCAACTTCGTTTAAGTCTGAGTATAGAACAACCCAGTCAGGCTCTAAGGCTTTTGATAAGAAAAATGTTGCCGCAACGATTGTAACGACAATTAAACCGAGCATGCCAAGCTTTTGCGCTCCGTCAAGCCCGTTCCATAACTTTTTCACATCATTAGCCAAAAGTGCAAAGTAATTGTTTTCCATTATCTCCCCACGCACTATTTCTCAATAATAATGATAACCTAACTATATTACTATTTCAAATAGTTAAGATTTTTTAAGCAAAATAGTGTAAAAATCTGTTCCAAACAGTGAATACTGGACAAACCTTCTCTATAACTCTCCCTGCAGGGGAGAGGGCATGCTTGCGTATTGGTTGGCAACACCCCTCTCTTGGGAGAGGGGCAGGAAAGAGGGTGTAGGTCAGGCACTGTCTGATATGAACAGAGTGTAGCGTGCACTTAAGTGCACGAAATCAAAATATTTAAACAATTGATTTTTTCGTGCGTTTTAACGCACGCTACTGACTACCGGCAGAGCGTCATTTTGAGGAACTGTGTTCCGAAAAATCCAGCCTTTTATTAATTATTTTTATTTAATCAAAAATTATCATGGACAGTAGTGGG
>CADBXV010000088.1 GCA_902798645.1 uncultured bacterium | reverse complement strand
TGCTCAGGTCGAACCGTACAATTGTTTAGCGAACGGAATTGAAGCCCCAAGAGTTTCTTTCTCCACTTTCTTTGCGGTCAAAGAAAGTGGATATATAAATATAAAAAACAAATATATATAAACTTTTTACATCAAAATACATTTTTTGATGCATTTATGCTATATTCCTTGTTGGTTATATCTTTCTTCGTCATATGCAATAATTTCTGACATAGATTGCCAGTTGTCATATATTTCTTCAGGTTTGAAGTAAATATTAATCTCTCTTTCTGCGCTGGCAAGAGAATCTGAAGCATGAACTACGTTATATTCCATAATTTGTCCGAAGTCTGCACGAATAGTTCCGACATCAGCGTTCAAAGGATTTGTTGCACCAACAGTGTGTCTTACGCTTTCGACTGCATTATATCCTTCAATAACCATCGCTACAATTGGAGCGCTTGTAATGTAATAGATAAGTCTGTTATAAAAAGATTTTCCTTTATGTTCTTCGTAATGCTTTGCTGCAAGCTCAGGTGTTACCTGCAAAAGCTTCATTGCAACAATTTTAAACCCTTTATCTTCAAATCTTTGAATAAGTCTTCCTATCAAACCTCTTTTTACACCGTCAGGTTTAATTGCAACAAATGTTCTTTCTTCTGATGCCATAATCTCTCCTTAATTATTTATGTCCTTATCAACTATATTAGACCATAAAAAGAGGGAAAGGTAAAGGGGGAAGTATGAATTAAATGCAGGTGTTAATCAATTCCCTTGCTGTTAATATTGCTGATTCTTGTATATCTTTGTTTCCCCAAAAATCTTCTTTTGTAATATATGGTTTTACGATTTTTCTTGCCCAAGAACCGATTGCAATGCCCCAGTAATTAATTCCGCACATTCTTGCAAGTTCTGCTGTTTTAGAATTTGTACCTCCCGATAACATAATATGTACAGGCAAATTCGCATTTTGTATTACTTCTGCCATAGCTACTGCTTGAAGAGTGGTTTTATAGTCGTCACTTCCTCCGCTCATAGGCACACCGTCTGCCTGTATTATTGTTGTGTAGGGGTTGCGCATGGATATCATGTCGCGTATTCTGTTTAGGACTTCTTTGTTACCGAAATTTTCCCTGTCAATGCATATTGAAGCAAATTCTGGCTTACATTCATTAATTACCTGCCATTTTTTTGCTAAGTCGGATTTATCGTGTCCCATAACATGAAGTTCTAAAAAACTGACGCCGTTTTTTACCATATAAGGTAAAACTTCTTTATAATTAACATCTTTTTCTTCCAAAGTGATAGCCCCGGCCGGACATTTGTTAAAGCAAATTCCGCATCCTATACATTTTTTTTCATCAATGAGTATTGAGGAATAGACGGCATCATTCGGGCAATTACGCAGGCAGTTTGCGCATTTTATGCACTTGGATGAATTAATTTTAGCTTTTGTAATATGCTTGTCGCCTTTTATTCCTATGCTTACGCAATATTGAACATCTTGTTTGTTCGCAAGCGCAGCCCCTTCTTTTGCAGAGTCCAGAATCTCTTTTCTTGCTGATAAATCAAAAAGCTTGCAACCGGCAGATGCGTAAACATAGACCAGCCTTTTTACGCTTTCATTGTCTTCATTCCCGGCTCCGCATACAAGTTTAAACATCTAAAATCCTATAGCATGGTTAAATACCCTTCTTGTTGAGGTATCTTTTCCTGTATTCTCTGCGGAAGCTTGTACTTCTTGGGTTTCAATTACTTGTCCCGGTCTTTGGAGCAAATTATTTTGCTGTAATGTCTTATCAACATTATTAAATGATTTTAAGCTGTCCAATTTGTTTTGTAATTCTTCATTCTCATTGTTTAATATTACTGTTTGGCGACTCAAATCATTAAGCTTCATCTCGCAGGATATAACAAAATAATAGCTTATAACTACAACTGCTACTAAAATACTTAAGATTATACAAAGTGATTTATTAACTCTTTTTATAGCCATATCTTTTACGAGATTCTCCTTAGGGAAGTACCCTTCTATTATACTATTATCGACTAATTTTTGCACTGATTTGTCAACAAAAGATTTACGTGCAACATTTTCAACATAAACGTACTCTCGTTTAGTTTCTCCTGATAACTTCTTAATTAAACTGTCCAGACCTAATTTATTATTGTTATTATTGGTATTTACCTTAACCTCTGCAACCAAAAGTAAATCTCCTCATTCCCCAAAACTAATTTTCATTTGCTTTTGTATTTTAATACCAGAAAATACAAATTAAGCTAAATAATAACCCAACCGCACTTATACCCAGTTAATACATTTAACAGCTCTTAACTTAGCACTTCTTGATGGCGGATTTTCTTTTAATTCAATCTCCCCCGCAACTATAGGCTTCTTGTTTATAAGCTCTATTTTTGGCGGTTTACAGTTGCAAATCATATTATTGCATCTGCATTTTTGGCTCTCAAACTTGAAAAATTGTTTAACTATTCTATCTTCCAAAGAGTGAAAACTGATTACTGAAATTATACCACCAACATCTATAATCTCCAAGATGTCATGCAATACATTCTTTACATTTTTTAACTCATTGTTAACTTCTATCCTAACAGCCTGAAACACTCTTGTAGCAGGGTGTATGTTAGACTTAATATGAGGAGTCGCTTTAATAATGATATCAGCCAGCTCTTTTGTCGTTCTAATCGGTTTAAGCCTTCTAGTTTCCACAATCGATTTTGCAATTCGTTTTGAAAATCTTTCTTCTCCATATTCACTAAAAATCCTTACCAAATCATCTTCTTTATAAGTATTTATAACATCATAAGCGCTAAAATCGGCATTCATGTCAAACCGCATGTCAAGCGGTGCATCTTTTGAAAAAGAAAATCCTCGTTCCTGTTTTGTTAATTGGTGGTATGATGCTCCCAAATCAAGAATTACACCTCCGGAAATCTTTTCAATGCCAAGTTTTTTAAGCTCTGATTTAATATTTGTGTATGAAGATTTTATAATTGTTAAATTTTTATAATCTTTGAGTCTTTTTTTTGAATGTTCAATAGCTTCATCGTCTATATCAAATGCTATTAACCTTCCGTTTGGCTGTATACGTTTTAGAATAAGCTCACTATGTCCGCCGCCTCCGAGCGTGCAGTCAACATATATTTTACCGTCTTTGCAGTCAAGGGCATCAACAGCTTCATTAAGCATTACCGTATAATGTTTAAAATCATCCATAAAAAAATTTTAACATGAATGCTGTGACCTGCAAAAATCTTTTATGAAAAATTTGCAATAAAAAAGGATAGCTTTTGCTATCCGTATTTTATATTCTCTCTTTCTCTCGTGTTCCTTTATTAGCTCAATTTGAAATTGTAATCTTCTTGAATATTGCTTGAAAGTGTTGTTTTCATAAACTCTTTGTACGCATTTATTTCTTCTTTTTCTGCGCTTGCTGTTGTGATTTGCGCATCTAATTGAGTTTCCCAAGCATTTAATTCTGCAAGCTGATCTTGGTATAACGCTTCAATTTTATCAATTTCAGTTTCAAAATCTTCAATTTCAGTATAATTTCTATAAAGTTCTCTTAAATCAGGATCTGAATCGTATAAATCTTTATAAAATCTTCTTACTTCTTCTATATCTTGTGCCTTTATAGCATTTGCATCAGCTTGTGAATAAGCAGCTAATGTTTTTAAGTTTTGATATTGAGCAATCTCAAGATCTAATCTGTTTGCTCTTAGTGTATAGCACATTAGTGTTTCTGTTAAATTAGCTTCTGCCATTTTTATTCACCATCCGTTTTAAATCTTACATATATATAAAGTATTTAAAAAATATCTAATTTCATCTATTGTTTTAATTGTTACAAAAGTTTACAATATTTTGTTTCAAATTTATTTGAATAAATTAATTTTTTCATTTGTTAAGAAGAAAGCTATCATTTTTATGATAGAATGTTTTTATTAAAAGAAGGGAAGATTTTATGTCAATATTAATAATGATACTTTTATTAAGTTTATTAATCCTTGTTCATGAAGCAGGTCATTTTTGTGCTGCAAGAGCTTTTGGAATAAGGGTGGATAAATTCGGATTTGGACTTCCTATCGGACCGACATTGTTTAAGAAAAAGGTCGGAGATGTTGAGGTTTTAGTTCATGCATTTTTGTTAGGCGGATATGTTTCATTTCCTGATGACGAAAAAGAGTGTGATTTACCGAAGGATTCTCCGGAAAGATTTGTGAATAAACCTATATGGCAAAGAGTAGTTGTTGTGTCAGCCGGAGTTATTGCTAATGTAGTTTGTGCGATAGCTCTTGTAATGTTTGTTGCAATATTCTCTGGAAAACTCCCTTCAGGGAATTATGAAGTATTCGCAGGCGACATAAGTGCGCCTAAAGATGCAAGTATATGGTCTTCCGGCTTGCAAAAAGGTGACAGAATCTTAAAAGCTAATGATTGTGATATAAATAATGTTTATTCACTTGTAACTATTGTAAAGAATAGTGCTAAGAATAACGGAATGATAACGCAGGAAACAGTTGAAGATAATTATACTAAATTAAAAAATTTAAATCCAGGTTTAACTAAGGATGAAGAAATTCCGAAAGGTCTTGCAATAAGACTTCCTAAGACATTGTCACAGGAAGTTGTAACAATGGATAAGTATGCGGCAAAGGGTGCGAAGTACTTTAAACCAAGCGGTGAGAAGATTGACGAAAATTTGCTTGAGTTGGTTAAGAATATAGAAGGAAAGTCTGTATATATATCAGATGGGAAATATTCTATGTTAGATATAGCAAAAGCTTTGTCTAACGGTGCACATCCGATTAATTTTGTTGTTGAAAGGAACGGACAAGTTTTAAATCTTAATCCTATTTATCCTGACGAGAAGGGAATTATCGGAATTGGTTTGGCAACAAAGCAGACTATGATTGAGACAAAGAATCCTATTTCGATTGTAAGGGAAAGTTGTATTTATCTTTGGGATAATACATATACGATGATGTATTCTTTAGGGCAATTATTTACCGGAAATATACCGCTAAAGGATATGCATGGTGTTATTGCAATTACAAAGATTGGCGGAGACATGATTGATAAAAGCGGTGCAAGTTCAGGAATTTTACTTGCGGCTCTAATATCAATGAATTTAGCTATTTTAAATATATTGCCGATTCCTGCATTAGATGGCGGTCATTTGATGTTTTTAACTATAGAGAAAATTATGGGAAGACCTGTTGATGAAAAGATTATTGAAATTGTATCAACGGTATTTTTCTCGTTGTTAATAGTGTTAATGATTTTTGTTGTGTTTAATGATATAACACTGATAGTAAGAAAATAGTGGCAAATATAAGCAAAGCGCTTATGTAAAGCTATCTTAAAAGCAGTTCGGAAAGTTCGCCGAATTGTTCTATGGATAGCTTTTCTCCTCTGATATTTTCATCCAAGTTTAATTTTTGAATAGCTTTAGAAACTTTTTCTTTATCAAAACCGTTGCTTAAAAGACAATTTTTGAGAGTTTTTCTTCTTTGTGAGAAGCCTGCTTTTACTGTTTTTCTAAAGTGAGAGTAGTCTGATAAATTCAATTTCGGTTCTTTTCTTACTTTTAGAGAAACCAATGCTGAGTTAACTTTAGG
>CADBXV010000087.1 GCA_902798645.1 uncultured bacterium | reverse complement strand
CCCCCGTTAACGTTAGTTAATGTGGGTTCAATTCCCTAACACTAACTTCTGTTATTTGCACGAATTAAACGGCGGTAAGGGGAATTGAACCCCTGTTTGGAGAATGAGAATCTCCCGTCCTAACCACTAGACGATACCGCTATGGATTACACAATTATTTTACTGTAAATAAAAATAAAACACAACATATTTATAAAATATATTATAATACTCAAACCCGCCCTTTTTCAAGGACGGGTAGATTGTCTGCTTTTCTTTGATATAGTATTTTATAATTTAGATATTCTGTAATCTTTTCTGACAACTAATGTATGTGATAACGGAATTCCACCTTGAACAGCCGGCTTGTTTACCACTCTGCCGTTTACATACATAACGGTAGAACCACCGCCGTCAAGATTCATTGCATTAACACAACCCAGCTGCTTCATCAAGAATGCCAGTTCAGTGAGGGTTAAACCAATTGATGCACCCTCTCTACCATCTGCCGTAAGCATAATTAAGTGATTATCTTTTGTATAACCGATAGCAGTCCTTGGATTGCGACCACCTACAGCGTTAAGCTTTTCAGCAGTCATATCTATAAAAATATCACCATCTTTAATAAGATAGGGGCCACCACTTAGAATATGGTTAACCCCTTGCCAATTTGGACTCATCTTTACATCCAGATTGAATTTATGTGCATTTAGAAATGGTTTTATTTTACTTTCAGGACCTACAATTACATATCCGTTTTCGGGAATTTCACATGGTTGATAAGATGTTTTAACCAGCTTTCCGTTTTGAATCACTGCTTGTATCCCGTACGTAGGAGTCTGCGGAGAAACTTTTCCCCAATCTCCTGTAAATACGATAACATGAGTTGATAGCATTCTGGGTTGATTAATGTTGTCAATTTGAATCCCTCCTTTTTCAGTTATAACTTGGGCATCCAATTTTAACCTTGCCATACTGTATCCGTCATCAAAAAAACCAATTGCGACTCTGTCATAAATAGGACCTGTGTACACTTTTTTATTTATCATTAGTGTACCTAGAGGTGTTCCGGTTTGGGGTTTAAAATATCCTCCGTTTATTGCGACAATTGCATTTTCTCTGTCAGCAATACCTGATATTTTTGTTCTTCCGTATAGTTTATCTGTTGCTATAGCCGGTTCTATTATTAATTCATCATTAATAGCTTGAGATACCTCTACTACATTAATTCTTACAGGCTTTCCGTTATAATATCTTGTCATTCTGACATGTTTAATTCCTTTATCTACATCATTTACAATATAATTTTTATATTTATTATTAATATCTTGATTGAAAATTTGCTCTTGTTTTATTTTTTGCTCATATATATTATTTAGATTCGGGGATAATCCGGTTAATCCGTTAACATCATTTGCCATTATCCAAGGATTTTGAATTATTAATAAACACAGTGCAATGCATAATCCTGCAGTACTTGCTGCTGTTTTTTCAACTTGTGGTCTTTGATAAACTATCGTATCCATTTTTATTACCTGATTGAATTTAGTAACGGATACCTTTTTTTTTAAAGAGTGGTGTGGGGCTAGTTAACACTCTGTGGGGAATATATTTCGGCTATTTGTGCAAAATCTTTAATTATTTTCGGCTTATAAAATCCTCATATTTCAAATTATGTCGGTTGTTTTTATTGAGATAATTATTACCTCTAATATTATTATATCATACACTTAATCATTTTACAATCCTTTTATAATAATACTTTAGAACGATTTTTAAATAGTATATTTTACACTTATTATTTTATTAATGTTTTTGTTAAAATATAATTATGAGTTTAATATCAATCCTTAAGAACAAAAACAAAAAGACATTATTTACAACACCAAGTCACAGCGGCAGATTATGTATTATGCATAAATTCTATCAATGGTATAGGAACGACATATCAGAAGTTGATGCTTACAATCCGGAAGAAGCGCTTGAATATGCTGAGCAATATTCATCAGGGATTTATCATACCAAATCTACCCATTTTTTAACTAACGGTTCTACAAGCGGAATTATTGCATCAGTTTTAACTTGCTGTAATAATGGAGACAGGCTATTAATTTGGAACAATGCACATCAGTGTCACAGGAATGCCGGAATCCTTGCAGGAGCAGATATTATTGAATATGAACAGCAATTTAATAAAGAATGGGGGATTTATATTCCTATATCCTCTAATGAACTAGAAGAATACCTCAAAAATTATGCACCTAAAGCTGTAATAATAACACGACCTACCTATGAAGGACTTGTTTCTGATATTGTACAAATTGCTAATCTCTGTCATAGATATAATACAAAACTAATAGCAGACGAAGCTCATGGAGCATTATATCCGTTTTCTGACAATTTACCGGAAAGTGCTATAAATTATGCTGATTTTACAGTACAGTCACTGCACAAGACTGCAGGGGGAATTAATCCTACGGCTTTATTACACTGCAACTGTGAATTATCGCCCATCGAAGCATTAAAAAGAATTTCTACAACTTCACCGTCTTATCCTATGCTTGCAACAATTGAAGCTAATATTAAATTTCTAAATTCCAATAAAGGACGTAGTGCTATTAGTAACCTTATAAACAACATTAAACAAATAAAAAATAACCTAAAAAATATTGAATTCTACGGTGATGACGTTACAAAATTACTTATAAAAAAAGAAGGTTTATCAGGTTACGAACTTTCAGACATTTTATTTAATAAATACAACATTGAAGATGAGAAAACAAATGAAAAGTCTACACTGTTATTGACAGGGATTGGGACATCGCCCGAAAAATTAAAAAAACTTTTAAAATTACATAAAATATAATTTTACTTAATTAAATTTTGTATTTCTTTAAATTTAGCGTGTCTAGCGCCTTTTAGCCATTCGAATAGAGCAATTTCCGTAGTTATAATATGCGCTCCGTTTTCTTTTATTCTTTCAAGACCTGCTTTATGTTCATATTCTGAACGACTTCCGCAAGCATCAGAGATTACTGTAACATCATATCCTTTTGATTTCAAAGCGTTAACGGTTTGACTAACACAGATATGAGTTTCTATACCAAAGATAACAATTTGCTTTCTTGCAGATTTATCTATAGCACTCGCAATTGTTGGATTTTCAATTGCAGAAAAAGATGTTTTTTCATAATACCCTGCTTGCTCACCTAAAACATCTTTTATAGAAAGAATTGTTTCACCGAGTCCTTTAGGATACTGTTCTGTTACAATTACCGGAATTTTTAGTATTGAAGCAGTATTTGCCATTATTACCGATTTTTTTTCAAGACTTTGTTTATTGTAAACAGCATTGATTAACTTTTCTTGAACATCAATTATTAAAACAAGACTGTTTTTTTCATTTAATATTGTCATAAGTTTGCTCCATTCATTTCATTTAAACTTTTAAATTCAAGTATAAACCTTTCTAATAAATCCTGCAATAATCCGGATTCTAGTTCTTCCGGCTCAAAAGTAATCCTTTTGCTGTCAGTATTCTCTCCATTTTTTTCTTCATATGAGATATCAACATTAACAGTAGAAAGACCGGGGGAAGTTATTCTAAAAGTACCTGTTGAGGAATTAGATTTAATATAAAAAACTCCATATCCTTCTCCAATACCTTGTTCTATTCTCATACCAAACAGTTTATCATTATATGTCTGCTGTATATGATAAAAAACTGGAGCTATAACTTGATCAATCTTTTTGTTAAATTCTTGTCGGAAAAATTTAAAATTCGTACCTATATATTCTTCTTTCGTGCTAAAAAATGCATCATTGTTATTGCTAATTGCAATATGTAATTTATTCAATGCCTCATTTACAGCTTGTTCTCTGCTTTTTGAACTTATTAGAGAAAATCCGGCATACATTCCGTTTGGTAATATCTTAGTTAGTTTTTCCCAAATCTTATAAGATTGATTTAAATTGGAATTATATAACAATAAAAAATATTTATTAGGAGCATAATTCATTAAGATATCGTTTTTTCTTATATGATTTAAAATTGCGGTTTCTATCTGATTTTGTTGTATTAAAAATTTTTTATTTTCTGAAGGTGCAATTGCCACTAACGTAGCAGAAATCGATTCTTTTTTAATATTCTCTATAGCTTTATCCAATATACTGTTATAATCTAAAAATACTTCGTTATTCTTTAATAACAGATTGTGTTTAACAAGCATTTCTCTATACATATTATTTTTTTGCATAGTTGATACAAATTTTAAAGCAGGCAAAAGATTAGCTTCAAGTTCTTCATCGGGTGTTGTTAGGGTAAAATAAGCAAACATACCTTTTTTATATGCATTAATTTTAAATTTTTCTTCATTGTTATAACTAAATACGATAGATGGTACATCTTTTGCCAGTTCAATTAGCTGTAAAGTTTTTTCTTGATTATTTTCACTGTTAATAATCAATAAAGATGATTTTATTAAATGAAGTTTTTCAGGCACCATACTAAAGCTAAATCTAATGACTTCATCACTATTTCTTAACGGTAATTTAGGTATTATATAATCAAAAAAGTCTGAATCATCAGATATTAGTACTATTTTGCTTTGCATCTGGTTATAAAAACCTCTCGACTATGAAAGTTCAGAAATTAATACTTCAGCTTTTTGAAGAATAGCTTTTCTTAAATCTTCCAAATCTTCAAAATCTATACCTAATGTACTGCAGAAGTCTTTATCAACTGCATTCGGATTGAAGTTTGTTTGAACTATTTTATCAACGAAACATACCAAATTACAAGGAACAGGAATAGATGATAAACTAGGAGCGTGGTGGTATGAAATTGTATTAGCCAGCAGAATTGGCAACTGCCATCTTTTTGCAAGTAACGACCCGGTTTTAATATGATCCGAATCAAAATATTTGCGTTCTGTTTCCAATATGTCTGCGCCGGATTCTTCAACAGCTGAAATAACTTTTGCATACTGTTTATCATTTGTCATATGGAGAACAATTTTACCTACATCGTGAACAAAACCTGAAATAAATGCTTCATCCGAGTCCATAATTTTAGTAAGATTAGCTAAATATTCACATCCTGATGCAACTCTCATTGAGTGTTTCCAAAGTTCTTTGTCACCTTGATTTGACATCATAGGCTTCATTGCAACAGCAACAATAATGTTTTTGACTTTAACCATACCAAGTAAAGACAGTGCTATATTTATTGAACTTATTTGTTGAGAAAAACCATAGTATGCAGAGTTAACCAATGCCAAGAACTTAATTGTAAGAGATTGGTCAAACATTACTATATCACCAAGTTCTTTCATACTTGCAGTCGGCTTTTTCATAATATTTAAAGCTTTTACAATTACAGTCGGCATTGCTTGAATGTCTTTAATATTGTTTACTAATTCAATTGTTTTATCCATATTTGCACCTTCTTCTATACTTGTAAGTGTTTCTTAATTGACAGCAGGCTTCCGGTTGCGCCGAATGCTGTTCCTATAACCAATAATGTAATTATTACAATATTCTGCGCATAAACAGGGAATGGTATTAAGAAAAATTTATGCATATTTTGTAAGGGAACCTGAATCCAGCCAAGAGGAATTACTGCTATTACAGACGATACAAAGCCATAAAAAGCGCCTTGCATTACCAGCGGAATTTTAATATACCAGTTGCTTACACCCATTAAACGCATTATTTCAATTTCTTCTTTTCTTGCCTGAATGACAAGTTGAATTGTATTATTAATTATCGTTATTGTAAGTGCTGCTGATATTATTATAACAAATATCATAGAAGTATTCACTACATGAGTTGCAACTTGCATTTTTTTTGCTAATTCTTTTGCATAACCTAAGTCCTCAACACCTTGTATAGGCTTAATTTGATTAAATACTTCATTAATACTGTCTGGTTTGTCAACTTTTACTCTGAGAGTATCTGGCAGAGGATTTTCTATATCATGCAATCCTAATTCTTGTTTTAAACTATTCCAAGATTCATC
>CADBXV010000086.1 GCA_902798645.1 uncultured bacterium | reverse complement strand
TATAGGATCCAAGCCTGCCGTCGGCTCATCATAAAGAATTATTTTAGGCTCGGTAACAATTGCTCTTGCAAAGCTTACACGTTTTTGCATACCGCCTGAAAGCTCAGACGGAAACTTGTCTTCTATACCGGAAAGTCCAACCAGTTCAAGTTTTTCCGCAACTATTTTTTCCAACTCTTTTCTTGTATACCTTCCCCTCAAATCTTTTCTTTCCTGAAGGGCAAAAGAGATGTTATCAAATACATTCAAAGAATCAAACAGAGCTGAATATTGGAATACCATTGCAACATCACCTCCGGTTGTTATAATCTCACCCGAATCTTTTTCTAAAAGTCCGCTGATAAGCTTTAACACAGTACTTTTACCGGAACCGCTAAATCCTACTATTGACAGAATTTTTCCATCATCTACCTTAAATGATATATCATCCAATATTATTTTTTTGTTAAAGGTTTTTACCAGATTTTTTACTTCTATGCTCATTTTTAATTTTCCATTTTTTATTTTCAATTAATAAAAACACACTGCTGCAAAAATCAAATCAACAATGACAATTGCAACAAAAGACCATACTACCGCTTTTGTAGTAGCAAGTCCGACACCTTTTGCTCCGTCTTTGGCTTCCATTCCGCAAGCACAGCTTATCAATGTGATTACAAACCCGAAGGCAAAAGATTTCATTACGCACACCTTTAAATCATGCAAGTTTAATCCAAACCACACAGAATCAAAGTATGCTTTAAAAGTTAATCCAGATACAAGATTAGATGCAACAGCACCGCCTGCAATACCTATAAGAGAAGCTATTATGACGACAACAGGCATCATCAAAGTTCCTGCAAAAACTCTTGGTGTAAACAAATAATGTACCGGATTTACTTTCAAGACTTTTATAGCGTCAATCTGTTCGGTAACCTTCATTGTTGCAAGCTCAGATGCCATTGAAGAACCAATCATTGAAATAATAGCAAATCCTGCCATTATTACAGCTTCTTCTCTTACCATAAGTATTGCAACAAGCATACCTACATAATTGCCTGCACCTTGTTTTACCATTTGTCCTGCAACCTGCATCGCTACAATAACAGATGTCATTCCTACAATAGATAAAGTTATTGGCAGAGAGGTTACACCAAACCTGTAACACTGATACATTAATTCTTTTATAGTTGTCGGTTTATCCTTAAGACCTTTTATTAGTTCAATACCAAACATTACAATACTGCCAAGCGTTGAAACTAAACTTTCTGATGCTTGTGCTAATGTTCTTAGCAGTTTATATGTGTATGTTGCCTTGTAATATACCTTCATAATCTATTGTCTATATGCTTTTTTATCATAATTATTATATCAAATATTTTTAATAAAGTACAAATTGTTATAAATTTATGATAAAATTTAAGAGTATTACAGTTCAGTTAAGGGAGTTTTTATGTACGGATTAATTTTAGCCGGCGGTTCCGGAAGTCGTTTGTGGCCTTTATCAAGAGAGCTTTATCCTAAACAATTATTGAATATTCAGAATACTGAAAGCTTATTACAATCTACTTTTGAAAGATTGACAGATATAATTCCGCAAAAAAACATTATAAGCATGACCGGTGTTAAACATTTTTCGAACGTAAAATATCAATTGTCTAAAATTACGGAAAATCCAGTCGTTTTATCCGAACCGATATCTAAAAATACTGCTCCTGCAATTGCTCTTGCTGCACAATACATCTCAATTAAGTCTAACAATGATCCTGTAATATTAGTTGTCCCGTCTGACCATATGATAAAAGATATCAAAGCTTTTTCAAAAACAGTATTGGAAGGCGAAAAGATTGCTAATCAAGGTTATATAGTAACTTTCGGGATTAAACCTTCTTATCCAGAAACAGGATACGGATATATTAATGTTACAAAATTAAAAATCGAAAACGGACTAAAAGTTAACAAATTTGTTGAAAAACCAAATGAAGAACTTGCAAAAAAATACATTGCAGACGGAGATTATTACTGGAATAGCGGTATATTTATGTTCAAAGCTTCCGTTATGCTTAACGAGTTAAAAAAATGCTGCAATGATATTTACTCACTGCTAAACAACTTTGATTTTACTAAATCTGACGAAATTCCGTACATAGAGTTTGATAAAATGCCTTCTATATCAATTGACTATGCAGTCATGGAAAAATCTGACAAAATTGCTCTCGTTAAACTTGAAAGTGATTGGAACGATCTCGGAAGCTGGAAGTCAATTTATGATGTCAGCACCAAAGACACTGACGGAAATGTTAAAGTAGGTCACATTCTTGATGAAGGATCAAAAAATTCTTTAATGTATTCTTCGTCAAAACTTGTTGCAACAATAGGTCTTGAGGATACAGTAATCGTTGAAACAGAAGATGCAATACTCGCTTGTAAATCAGACAGAACTCAAGATGTTAAAAAGATTTTTGATACATTAAAAAAACAAAATGATAACACTCATCTTGTACACAAAACAGTTTACCGTCCTTGGGGATATTATACGGTACTCGCTGAGGGAAAAGGTTTCCTCACAAAAATGATTCAAGTTAACCCAGGACAAAAATTATCCGTCCAATCTCATAACCACAGAAGTGAACACTGGGTTGTGCTTGAGGGAATGGCAAAAGTTCTTCTCGAAGGTAAAGAGCATATTCTAAGCCCGGGACACAGTATTGATATTGATATTAAAGAAATACATTCACTTCAAAATCCCTATGAAGATGTTCTTAAAATAATCGAAGTTCAAAAAGGTGATTTACTTATAGAAGAAGATATCGTAAGATATGAAGACATGTACGGCAGAGTATAAGTATTTTTTAAGTAAATCAATATACCCAAGCATAAGAAACGAGGTCGGAATATCCGACCTCGTTTCTTTATAAAGTTTTTTGCACCGTTATTATTTTTGACCGTAACGTTTTTTGAATCTTTCAACACGTCCTTCTGAGTCAAGAATTTTTTGTTGACCTGTGTAGAACGGGTGACAATTTGAACAAATTTCAACTGTTAGATTATCTACAACTGAACCTGTTTCAATTTCATTACCACATACACATTTGATAACGGTTTTCTTATATTCTGGGTGTAATCCGTCTTTCATTTTTCCTTCTTTCTATCAAGATTCCAAACTTGATTATCTATTTCGACCACTGTAATTTTAACTTGCTAAAAAATATATTGCAAGTGTCAGAGTTAATTTATAACTTCTTTATCTCTGTAAGTGTCGGATCTAACAGTCTGCGTCCTATATTCTCAAAGTTTATTGAAAACAGTGTCTTATTTCCGTACTTAATCATTTTTTCAACAACACCATTTCCGTATTTTGCGTGAACAACAGAATCTCCTTGTTGTATCGGATCACTTACAACCATATCTTCCTGAGGTATATCCGCATCATAAACAGGAACTATAGGCGTATTTGATTCTCTTTTTTCCAATATTTCCGGCTCATTTGGAACGTGTTTTCTTTCAGGAATTATACTTTCCTGAGGCTGATCTAATATACCTTCCTCAAGATCAGATGATTCCGCAAATTGCGATAAATCATCCGAATATTCTTCCGACAGCTCTCCGTCTTCACCGCTATTTAATTCATCTATAAAATCCAAATCAGAATCGGATATTTCTTCATTATCTTCTTTTACTGTTGTATATACCTTGTCAACGTCTTCCTTTATCTGCCTTTCTGCATCATCATCAAGAATTATATTCTCATTTTCATCTGCCATATCTATGATAATATCATTGTCGTCAGTTTCATCCGGACTAAGTTCAATAATATCATCCAATTCTTCAGCCAATTCACTGTCATTTATCGGTAGTATTTGAAAGTCATCATTACTTTCGAAACTTTGTTCGTCTAATAATTTTTCATCAGACACTTGATCTGTTTCTGCATCATCTTGTATCAACTGTTCTTCTTCACTGTCCAGCTGAATTAAAAGTTCATCTGAATCATCTGATGCTTCAATTCCTAAATTTTCTTCTATATCATTTCCTCTATCCTCGGAATTAAAGTCCTCTATTTCTTCTGATATACTTTCTTCTTCGTCTTCTTGATATTCCAATAATTCTGATTCTTCTTGTTCGTCTGTTAAATTATTTTCTTCCGCATCTTCGACAAATTCACCCACTTCCTGAATCTGAGTTTCCTCAATATCTTCTTTTTGATTTTCCGGTGCAACTTCCGACTCTGTATAATCAGGTTCAATTATATCTTCTTCCTCAGACAAAAGTTCCGTTTCGTCTTGTTCCGTAACTTCCTGTTCCGATATTTCTTCATTTGGAAGTTCCATGATTTCTTCTTCAAAAGAACTTTCCTCTACACTTTCGTCTTCACCGAATACGTCAATATCTTCTTCGTATTCAAAGCTTTCTGAGATAGCATCTATAGCTTCTTCTGACTTTTCATTTATACCGGCTATAAGTTCCTCTTTTTTATTTTCGGATTCCTGCTCTGATTCCTGCTCTGCTATTATTTCATCTTCCATATCAGGTGATACGAAATCATCTTCATCAGTTTCTGTTTTTGTTTCTGTTTCTATTTCTGTTTCCGGTTCTGCATCTTCAATATATGGGGGGTCTTCTTCCTCAATCTGCAAATCCTGTTCTTCTTCAATTTCTGATTCGTAAGATATTACATCATCTATTATTTGAGCCTTTGAAACCATCGGAATATAGTTTATAGCTTCTCCTACCGTCAGATACGTTTTTTTATCCATTGATGTAAGGAATGAAGAATACACCTTAAATATTGAATTGTTTGCCAGCGATGGTTCGATAATAAAATTATCAAACATATTTTTAATATCACTAAGATATCTGAATTTTGAATGAGTAATTATTGTTGTCGGAACAGGTGAATCTAACATTGCACACTTTAAAGTCCTTTTTGAAACAGTATTTGAAACTTCAAACAAAACTTGCACTTCATAATTTTTCAAAGTTTCATAAACATACTCTATATAACTTCCGCCGAATAAACTGTCTATTTTTGACAAATCTATTATCAAACAATCCGTTTCCAATAGCTTTTTTAAATTATCAACTTCTGATTTTTGTGTTGCAAAATACCCGAGTTTTTCAAATTTTGCAAGTTTATTTTTCAAAACAAGCAGTTTAAACACATGCTGTTTATCAACCATTTCATCAACAATTGACTTCAAAACACCAAAAGGAACAAACGGAACAGTTTTTGAATATTCTGACAGGTCATTAAAAATCTCTACGATTGTAGATTTACTTTCAGCCGTCACATCACTTAAGCATGATTTGTACATAAAGTTTAATGTATTTGTATCAAGCGGAAGCTTAAAATCTACACCTGCAATACATTTTTTTGCATTTATAACACCTAAAGTATCAAATACAACAGTTTTCTTTCCAAGATTATTAAATTGCTTTGAAAGATTTCTTACAAGAATGTTGTTTAATTCATTATCATCAACACTTATAAGCGTTTTTTTATCAAAAGCATCTGCATCAGCGATAATGTTTAATGAATTATCAAGAGTTTTTCCTATAATTACCGGAGCTTTTGCATTTACTGAATTTGTTAGAATATCTGCTGTAAAAGGCTTTAATTCCGCATCTTTTGACGGCTCTGTCTTATCATAGTTGCTAAGCTGTCCGTTTATTGATATAAATAAAATTTTCGCACTTGCAATACTTACATTACCAATGCATCGTATGTGATTAACCTGAGCTATATAACTCTTATCCAAACCGTCCGCTTGCACAAACGATGAGAGGTAAATGCTTTCGTCAGCCTCAAATTTTATAAAACCATCTCTTACTTCAATAATCTTCATCAGATACCCTCAACTCAATATTACCATGAACATGCCTTATTGTTTACATAAATTTACGTTAAAATTTACAATTTGAAATCATATGAGTTTATAAGAGTTTTTTACGTATGAAATTCTTTGTCTTAAATGGATACTTGACTCAGAATGACGCATTATTCGTCATACTGAGGCATAAGCGGAAGTATCTCATATTATGGCTGCTGCAGTGACAAGGTATTTTTTTTATTTATAACAATAATTTATCTTTGTATATTTGTGATAAAATTTATGTATGAGAG
>CADBXV010000085.1 GCA_902798645.1 uncultured bacterium | reverse complement strand
CGGAGTAACGTCCGACCTCCACCTTACGGGCTTACGCCCTACCGAAAATCCGCCAAGAGTTTCTTTCTCCACTTTCTTTGCGGTCAAAGAAAGTGGATAGATAAAAAAATAAAATTATTGCACCAAAATATATAAAATGTTGAATACAGAAAAAGCAAGGCTTGAAAACCAAGCCTTGCTTTTTACCCCTGGATTTACCCCCAATTGCAAAATATTGTCTGAAAACAAGCAACAGAATTTTTCATGCAAAATCGTTTAAAACAGTTTATTCCACTGCATTCTAAAAGTGCATTAAACACTTCCGTTGAGAAAGCTCTGTCATTGTTAACATATTCATGGTGTTCACACAGAACATCATGAACAAGCGCAGGGACAAGAAACTTGTTATCTGTATTAGAACCAATTACACGCCAAAAAAGACGGGGTATTGTTGCCCCATCAAAACAATATCCTTTTGGAATTTGAAAATTGTACATTTTTCCTTTTTTATAATCCCGTAATCTTACATTCAATTCTTTTTTGCAAATAAACGGATATTTTTCCACTGATTTTTTTTCTTCCTTTGTCATAGAAGGCACATAATACCTTAGACCTACAGAAGGTATCTCATTAAAAAATACACCAACTCGCTTATTTACATACCAGCAATACATACAATCCATACTATTCTGTTCGATTATATCCATATAGCCTTGTTTCATTGTTAACTTGCTCCTTTCAGCGGATAGAACAGCTGTTCTGCAATAATCCAAGTTGTAGAAGTGCTGTCTGTTATAATTGTAATAATATCCCCTTTTGACACTGGTGCATACATTGTTGCTCCATTGGCACTATATCCGACAAACTGCCCTACCAAGCTCCCGTTTACTCTTAAATACAAAGAATTTCCTACCGTTGTTTTATACGCAATTAAAACAATCCAACCTGCACTCGGGCAAACAAATATTGTTGTCGTTGTTGATAATGGCTGAGAAGGAAAACCCATTGATATTGGGGCGGAATAATCCGGCATACACAAATCAACAAGAGCTTGCATGCCCACAGAAGAAATATTATCCAAATCAACACTCGCTTTTGAATCAAACTTAGCTTGCCCTGAGTTTGATAAATTACTCAAGTCAGAATCCGCTTTACCGTTTAAATCCGTTGCAATCTCGTCTATGTCAGTTTGAATATCGTTTTTAGTTGAATTTGCAACAACAATATAGTAAAAATATTTTATTGTTTGAGGTTGTACTGTTGTGGAATTACCATAAACAGACGAAGATAATGAAGCATCAATTCCGATTCCCGAATATACCATATTAGTCCTGCCTGTTCCGCTTTCATTCGGATATTCGGTAGCTTCATTTGTTCTGTATAATGCACCGTTGTCGCTTACAGTTTGGTATCTTTTCCAACAACCGGTACTACCTGTAATATTCGGCAGTCCTGCTTCAACTAAATCGCCGAGCGCATTTACATCTGCCGTACCTTCAATAATGCCTGTTAGCTTAGGCAATCTTACAGCATTGCTTATACTGTTATACACAAACTTACCGCATACACCGTATTGCGCCACACTTGCTTGCCATTCGGATTCTGTACAAAAATAATTTGCTGTTAAATCTAAGCCGGAAATATAGTCAACAAAACCGGAATAAATACCGTTACCGTCAATCAATGCTCCGTCTAAAAGATGAAGTCCTGAATCAGCAAGAGGAATTGTTGATACTACTATCTCACCTATATTACGAGAAGATACAGAAATTGTGCCGTCTGATTCCGCATTTATACCGTTACCTATTTTTACACCACCCAAATTGGATGACGTAGCAGGAGACATCGGAACAATTCTCTCCGAGAATTGCTGATTTAGACTTGATTGAGTAACATAATTTTCATCATTTGTTAACTCGGATACATTTTGAGGAATTGAATTTAAATCCGCCTTATCATTTAATAAATTATCTAACTCTGATTTTGAATAAGTATCTGCGCTTAACAACCCTTCTTCTGTAATTTGAAGATTATTTCCTATCATAACCGCACCAAGTTCATCAGCTTTTGCAATCGGTAAATCAAATTCAGCCGGTCGTCCGTTTGAAGCACTCACGTTAGCTTTATATTGAACTTCTTTTGATATAACTTTTCCTTTATATATTTCTGATTTTTTATTTATATCTGTCATAGTTTTGCCCCTTCTACTTTTTTAGGGTAAACCGTAATTGTATTTAAATCACCAATTTCAGATTCTCCCAGGATAAGCGTACCTTCGAGATTTTGCAAAGTATCACAAATTTTTATTCCATAATAATATACTTCACAATTTTCATTTTTTGACACAGTAAACAAATCTGTATAATCTCCGGTCAAATAAAATACGACATTTGAAGCATAATTACTGCTTACGGATAATTCTTCACCAACAGGATTTCTGTTCTTATCTTGAACGGCAAAGTATACCGTATAATTATTTTCCGTACTCAATCCGTCTACAATAAGTTCTCCGCTATCACCTTGTATCATTGTTATATTTGCTTTTTCATCAACTATAAAAGCCATATTATCCTCCTTTATATACCAAAGTCTTGCACTATTTGAATAAGACAATCTTGAATAAACTCAGAATTTGCAAATTTTCTTTCTTGCAATGATTCCATGTATTCAACAGTCGGCTCGATATTAAAATCAGGATTTTTATACGTAATGATTTCCACTTCTTGCCTAAGTTCAATACCGGCTTTAATCGGCAGAAGTAAATCTGCCAAAAAATCTTTTACAGAACCATCTTTCATTGTTACTTTTCGCCTTATCCAACCTAAACTTGTATTAAAAAAATCTCTATAAAAATTTTCTTTGCGCTTTTGAATTTGTATATCGTTCCAATCAGGGTTTATTATTAACATTCCGTCACTGACAATATACTTTTCAGGATTTTTAGCACACTCATTTGTTGTACATATATCTGTTTCCAAACAATCGTCGCTATACTTAAAATCAGCAAAATCCCATAATTTATCATTTTTAATTGTGTAAAACATATTATTCTCCTCCTACAAAAGGTATGCGCTTAAATGAATGAGAAGCGCTGCCGCTAAATGTCAAAATACTGTTTTCGGAAACCAATGTAATATTTGCATCGGCATCCGGAATACCGCTTGAAGAGCCGCTTTGCATTGCACAAAATCTGACACCGTCTATAAAAGCAAAAAATCCTGCATCACTGGCGCTGCCATTTATAGATTCACACTGAAGCCAACCGTTAAATCCGACTCTGTCACCACTTGAATAATTCACAGTAACGGCTTTTGCATAGTCAGGCATTATACTGTATGAATCAAAGTCATTTCTAAGTGCAGTTAAATCAGTCTGCAAATTATCTATCTCGTCTTCTATGTTTTCCGTTTTTTGAGTAAAAGTACTGTTCATACTGGCTATGTTTGAATAAATGCTTGATGATGTTGTTGTCAAGTTGTTAGCCACAGTTGTTACTCTGTTATCCAAATAATTAAAGTTATCATTCATCACTTCCGAAGAAGCGAGTGAACCATATCCGATATTTATTAAAGGCATTTTTATCCCCTTTCATTTATTAATGTGTCGTATATTTTATCAATTTTTTTGTTAATATCCGCTAACTGCTCTTTTACTATCCCAAATTCCGATTTTGTAATATACGCTTTAGAGATTTCTGAAAGTATCTCTCTGTGCGTTTGTTCCAGTTTTTCCGGTGTAACAAAAAGATTGTATTGAAAAATCACCGCCAGCCCTAAAATAAGAAGCGGTGCATATTTATACAAAAATTCCCTATCCATATTTTCTCCTTTATATGAAACTTGAAATAATGTTCATTGCCGCAGCAATAGCATTTTGGGCTAATTCACTGTTATCTTTTTGTTGTTGTGTAATGCTGTACCTATCAGCAATACCACTGCTTGCTTTAAGTGAGTGATTTTGCATATCAGTTAAATAATTTGCACCCAGCATGTAGTAAGATAATAAATTTGATAACATTTTTGCAGTATTTTCTTGTGAGCCGGATAACAATTCGTTAGCATAACCAGCTATTGATGAAGCATTTTGATTTGCCAAATTTTTATAAAGATCACTTGCTTGAGAAGATCTAATCATATTCCTCTTTGACAGCGGATTAATTATATTATTTTCCAAATTACTTCTGGTTTGACCAGCAAGTGTATTTGCAAAAGCATTTAACTTAGCCTGATTTACAGTAGAATTTAATGTAGGATTCATATATTCATTTAGCAAAGAATCTACACTGTTGTTTACAAAATTATAAATTGACTGCAATGCCGTTCCGTTTTGAAAACCTGACACAGTACCGCTGTTATCTGTTTTAGAATACGCATAAGGATTTGATGTCGTAGTATTTTTGTATGAATTAGTTACTATTGTATTTGTAGGTTTAGATTTAAGTCCCATTTTTGCCCCTTTCTTTTTAACGTAAAATCAAATAAACTGCATTTTATATAGTTTTGACTTTTACTCGTTCAAATTCAATATTTTTTATACAGAAGTCATCACCTGCATTTTTTGTAGAAAATGTTATTTGTAAAGTTCTGAAAAAAGATACAGGTAATTTTCTTATTGTATTAATATCTTTTGCAGGAAAATATGAATTGTCCCAATACCCTATATCAAAATACAGAGCATTTTGTAAAGTTTTGCTACTGATATATCTGTTCTTTTTAGTGGAAGAATCGTAGTTTTTTATATATTCAACATAAAAATTATTTCTGTAATACGTATCCAAACATATTTTAGGTGGACAATTAACTACTTTAATATTATTTTCTCGCCCTAAGTTTAATGGTGTACATTTATAAAATGATTCTATAAATTCTCCGTCAAAAGTATTTGAAACATATTCTTCATAGATTTTTTTACCGGCAGAATATAGTATTCCGCCTATTACGGCAAAACAATTAATTTTATTTGATTTTCTTTTTACCCAAGCTTTTCGTACATAGTCATATATGAGAATAACTGAATAGTCATCATTTGACGGTATTAAAAACCATACTTCATTCCTGTCTGAAGTTACTACTGATAAAGTTCTTATATTCTTTACGAGTGCAAGAGGAATATCGCAAAGCTCCTCCTGTATATCGAGAGCGGAATTTTCTCCTAATGTTTTATCACCGTTAATAACCTGACGAAAAGAATATACACCCTTTTTTGTATCATCATAAAAATACAGCTCCGTTCCGTGAAATACTAATGCATTACAACCGACACACCCCCCCGGAGAATCCATAGTTTTTGAGAATTGTCCGTTATTTTCTGCTATCAAACATGAAGAATTACTGTGAAAAACCGCCAATGTACCTAAATACGGATATATTGCCGTTATGTTTTTAACAAATTCAATGTAACCTGCAGATGTTGAAATATCTGCATCTGACGTATAAAAATCATATATATTTTCTTGGACCGAATACCAAAGAATTTGATTTGAAAAAATCCATAAACGTCCGGCAAATACAACTACACCCAACCCTTTTACAGTTCTACCGTCAGGATCGGTTAAATTCATCATTGTTACTTCATCTAATACACCGCTTGTATACTTATTAAGTTCAATTGATAATACTTCTTCAGAATTAGAAAATACAAATAAATCCGACCAGCCTTGAGAAACATCACAGGCACATGATTGTCCTGTTTTTGTTAAATTAGAAACTTTTTGAGTTAAAGTTTTAGAATTAACATCAAAAAGATAAATTTTTCCTTCTGTTTCATTTTCAGTATGAACAAAAAAATAGGAATTTCCTTTTTGTATACTTTCAAAAATGTTTATAACATTTTCATCATCCGGAATATTATTGTAAATTGAGGCATTACCTTTTGCTGTTCTGATTCCTACCCCTGAATTTACACCGGTCGAATATAATTCTACATTTTGAATATCTGAAGCAGTTATAACAGCAGAGGAATAAATAGAAGATGTTCTGTTTATCCCTGAAAAATTATTACAAATTAACTGCGTTTTTTGCATTTTATATCCTTTCATTAAGAAATAAGCCATTTTTTAAATTAAACTTTACAATTCTTAACAAATCGCATAAAAAAAGGCAATTTCTGATAACTTATATACTTTATATATATGTAAGCGATATTTAAGGAGAGAGCAGATGTTATTCACAGCAAACAAAGTTTCAAATGAAGAATTAAAATCAATCAACA
>CADBXV010000084.1 GCA_902798645.1 uncultured bacterium | reverse complement strand
ACTTTCTTTTTCTTTTCATCGTATTTTATTTGATCTGTTTCATCAATGTCGTATCTATTGTCGCTTGTAGTTAGTGTTTTGTGGTGAACATCTTCTCCTTTATGACTGTTTTTAGCATCACCTATGCTTGCTTTTTTGCCTTTTCCGAATTTGGTAATTACTGCTTTGTATTCAGGAGCAGCAGGCTCGCATAAATCTGTTTTTACACCGTTTTTATCTGTTATAGTGATATTTGGCATATTTTGTTGATCCATACCAAATTCTTCTTTAGCTCTATTACCCATTAATGATTTGAATAGCGCTAAGTTAAATCCTTCAACATTCTTTAATGTTGTTTCCCAATTGCTCTTCATTGCCTTGTCAGTAAGTTCTTTAAGTCTGTTGATATCATAATTGTTATCTGTAATAGCTTGTAAAACTTTCATCATTCTTCTAGGATATGTTCCAGGAACATTTTTCTTCAGTTTGGCATCATAATGTGTTTCTTTGAATCTTGGTGCAACTTTTCCGATACAATTTTCATCATATCTTGATGCAAATTGTCCCCAATCTTCAAATTTAGGTGTTTTCTTAACGTCAACTTTTACTTCTTCACCTTCAACTGTGTATTGACCTTCACAGTATGTTGGATTTACTTTATTGTCTTTGCAGTCACCTTTAACTACATTGTTAAGTAATGCGCCGTTTACATTTTGTCTAATCCAAGCAGAAAATTCAACTGAATTCAATTCTTGGTTGCCTGCTGCAGCTCTTAACTTCTTGAATATTTCGCAACAATCAAGGTTCCATTTAACTTTGCAGTTGCCGTCAGCATCTTTTTCTGTTTTTGCTCTTTGGTAAATAACTTTGCCTGTTGAATCTTTTACGTCTTCAAGTTCTATACCTTCCATTAACATCAACTTGAGAGCATTAATTTGTGTTTGTGATAATAGTCCTTTGTATGCATCAACAGCAGCGGAAGCTTCTTCAAAAGTCTTGAGCTTGTCACAGTCTGCTGCAATATCTATGATACCTTTTTCTTGTTCTCGAGTTAAAGCACCTGCTATACCACCGCCTAAAGCACCCAGACCGCCTGCTATCAATGCTGCTCTTTGTGATGTTTTCATAATATGTTTTGATACTTCTACAAGCCTGTCAATGTGTACAGCTTGATGAACGGAGATTGTTACTGTTGAGCCGACTTGTTCTATGCTTCCGATTCCATCTAATGCTTTTTGTAAATCAGGATTGTTTATAAGATTGTTAGTAACAGTTTCATCAGCTGTTATCGGTACGGTTACGTTTTGTTCTATATCTACCGGAGCATCAATAATAACTTTCGGGTTTCTGTATGCAGCGTAAGCTCCGCCTGCTCCGCCTGCAGCAGCTCCTGCTGCTGCTCCTAATGTGCCGTATTTCATAACATTATGAGGACCTGTGTATCTTCTTTCATTATAGTATTTTACAAATTGAACAAGTTGTCTGACATCGTGTGATGTAGTTTCAGCTTTTGATATTTCAAAATCTTTGATTCCTGCTGCTGCCAGTGCTGTATTTAGTGCAACTCTTATTTTTTGAGTTTCGCTTGTTCCTTCGTTATTATGCTCATCTAATGTATTGTTATATCCGATTGAATCTGCAACAAGTAATGATAATTTAGTTATATCATATTTACCGGTTTTATTACCTTTTTCATCTGTTTCTGCTTTAATCAAACCTGCTGCTTCAAGTACGTTAGCATATTCTTTCTTGTTACCGTTTTCATCTGTTTTAGTGTACGGTTGTAAGAAAGGAGCCTTGTTCCCGATAGCTTTTTTCATGTCTTTTTCTGTAAATCTTTCATTACGTGCATTAGCTGCTTGATGACCGTATGCGATTCCCATATCACTCTTTTTAGCATCTGTACGTCCGTAGCTTATTACAGTTAATAAGTTTTTGATAAAGCTTCTGTCAGTTCCTTTATATGCAGACCACATCCAAGTATCCAATTTACCGCCGTGGTTGTCTTTGATAGCTTGTTTTGCTGCTTTACGTACTTTTCTGTAAGAATCATTTTTTACTTTATTCTCATCTGTAACTTTGATGTCTACCAAATGATAGTTTGCATCTTCAATTCTTTTTGTACCGTCAAGAGAGTTTCTGACTTTATCTGCAAAGTAGTGTGCATAATCGTGTTTTACTGTCTTGTGTAAAGATTTTAAAGCCTTTTTGTATTCTTTGCCTTTTCCTTTGTATTCTTTTTCAACTGCATTAAATGCATCTTTTAAAAGAGTGCCGTTTGTGCTGTCGTCTTCAGGGTTATATCCGATTTTATTCAAGAAAGCTCTTGTAACTTCTAATTCTTGAACTGTCATACCGTTAGCTTTTGCGATAGCTTCATCTGTTTTTGATGTAACAGATTTTTCATTTGCTTTTGGAACATTAGTAGTAAATTTGCTTTCCTCAACACCTACATCATCAAGAGAACGTGCAACCGGTGTAAAGCCCATAATAGATTTTAAATTTGCTTTGTCGTCATCTGTTAATAATTGGTGTGCTTCTGCATCATTAACATAACCTCTAAAAATAGATAACTCTATATTATCCAAAACATCATCTTTTTTTCCTTGCGCATCCGGTTGGTTTGCCTTATTTGCAAGTGCTTGTAATTTTTCAGTTAAATCTGAAATTTTAATCTCGTTGCCCATAATATACTCCTTTTTTCCTCGTAATTTATACTCTTACTTTTATAAAGTATTTTTCCAAACAAGAATTGCCTTTTTTATGACATGTTTGTTAACAAATCTTAACAATTTAAAAAGGTGATAATTCGGAAAAACTTGTTATATAAGGGCAAATAGAATGTTCGGATTGAAAAATTTTGTTTAAATTTTTATATATAATAATCTCCTATCTGCAAGCATGAGAGTGACTAAAAGTCGGGATTTAATGAGATTCTTCGGCTTACACCTCAGAATAACGAGTTTTTACCTGCCCACTATCCCTTTCATAACTTCCAATGCTCGTTTTGACAGAAACTCAGTCTTAAGTTTTTTATTTTTTCTGTCTTTTTTAGGAAGTTCGATTGGCGAAACGATTGCCCAGTTTGAGTTAATTGGCTGTGGGGGTAAGTATCTGAGTGTACCGTCACGTTTGCTTATGTGTGCGAGATGAGCTTTATCTGTAATATAGTGTGCTAAAGCTCCAAGCATGGTTTCCTGAGGAGGTATAAATAATTCTTCTCCCTGAATTCGTTTTGCCATATTAATTCCGGCTAAAAGACCGCCTGCAATTGATTCTGTGTACCCCTCTGTCCCCGTAATTTGTCCTGCAAAAAATAATCCTTTGCGCTCACGTGTTTCAAACGTAGGATTAAGAATCTGAGAAGCATTTATGAAGGTATTTCTGTGCATGACGCCGTATCTTACAATATTCGCATTTTCCAATCCGGGAATAGAATGTACAAGCTCTTTTTGAGCGCCCCATTTTAAGTTTGTTTGAAATCCGACCAAATTAAACAGTGTTTTTGCTGAATCATCTTGTCTTAATTGAACAACCGCATAATTTTCTGTTCCTGTTCTTTTATCAATCAGTCCGACAGGCTTCATCGGTCCGAATCGGAGCGTATCAATTCCTCTTGATGCCAAAACTTCTACAGGAAGACAAGATTCAAAAAACTTGGCATCTTTATCTGCATCGTGTTGTTCTATTCTTGGTGCATTTATTAGTATATTATAGAATTTTTCGTATTCATCTTTATTCATGGGACAATTTATGTAAGAAGCTTCGCCTTTGTCATATCTTGAGCCCCAAAAAGCTTTATCAAAATTTATAGAATCAACTTCTACAATAGGTGCAATTGCATCAAAGAAATGAAGGTGTTCTGATTTTGTGAATTTTTGAATGCTATTTGCAAGTTTATCTGAAGTAAGCGGACCTGAGGCTATAATAACAAGACCATCCGGAATATCGGTTATTTCTTCTCTGATTAATTCAATATTTTTATCAGATTTAATTCTTTCGGTAACGGCAAGAGCAAAGTCTTCTCTTGCAATTGCAAGCGCATTTCCTGCAGGAACAGAATGTTCTTTTGCTATTGTTATCAACTCTCCGCCCAAGAGTTCCATCTCAGCTTTTAATAATCCGCTGGCATTTGTGATATCACTTGATCCAAGGCTGTTTGAACATACAAATTCAGCGCAATTCCCACCAGTATGTGCTCCTGTCATTTTATTAGGGCGCATCTCCCAGAGTTTTACCTTTATTCCTCGTTTAGCGAGTTGAAGTGCCGCTTCACTGCCTGCAAGACCTGCTCCTATAATAGTAACAAAATTTTCCACTTTAAACTTTCCGCTCTGATTAGTATATTCCGACTTGATTTCTACCGTGTTCTTTTGCGTAATAAAGTCCCTTGTCTGCCCATTCAATTAAATCTTGAGGGTTTTGGGCATTCTCAGGAAATGTTGCAACGCCTAAGCTAATTGTAACAGGAGCTGTATCAACAGGTGTGAGATGAAATGGCTTTTCAGATACAGCTGAACATATTCTGTTTGCTAAACGCATAGCTTCTTCAAAACCTGTGTTAGGTAAAATTATGCTCATTTCCTCTCCTCCGTACCTGCATACAAAGTCTGTCGTTCTTGAATTCTTTTTTAATGTTTGGGCGACTTGTCTGAGAACAGCATCTCCGGCTTGGTGTCCGTAGGTATCATTAAACTTTTTAAAGAAGTCTATATCGCAAATTATCAGTGATACAGGTTGATTGTATCTTCTGGAGATTTCTATTTGTTGTCTTAACGTATCTTGGAAGTATCTGTGATTATACAGTTCAGTAAGTCCGTCAATTGTTGCAAGTTTGTATTGATATTCAAAATCTCTGGATTTCATTAAATATTTTGCAAGCATTGAAAGAGTATACGCTAAAACAATTGAAATAATAGGTAATACAACAGGTATCCATAAATTATATAATTCCATTGTGTAATAAGCAATGAATAAATATGCTATTGTAAATAGAATTGTAGAAAGGGTTGCAAAAAGCGTGGAGGTCGAAAACATTGCAATTGCTCCCACTAATGCTATTACACAAATAAGAATAAAGATATTAGTTCCTCTTTCTGTCTTATGTATAAAATTATTATCAAGCATGTTGTTAATGAATGTTGCGTGAACTTCCGCTCCCGGATAAACTTCTGCTTGAATCGGAACACTCTTTGTGTCATGAAGGCTTGTTGCTGTCGTTCCGACAATTATGATTTTATCTTTAAAGTCGAATTTATTAATATTTGAACCTTCCATTTCTTTAATTACTTTATAAAAAGGAACAGTAGTATGAGTTCCGCTTTGTCCGTACCAGTTAAGAATTGCTTCACCTGTTTTTGTAAGCGGAATTTTTGTATCACTAATGATTAAATTCTTTTTTGAATTAATCGTAAAGTTGTTATCGTGATTCATTCTAAGATAGTCGCTTCCTGCTTTGAAACTCAAATACGGGTAGTTTTTATCTTTATATACTAAAACCGGCGAGATTGCCCTTATTATTCCGTCACTATTCCTAATAACATTTGTTATGCCGACTTGAACATTACCGTTAAGAAGTTCGGAAAGTATCATACGACAATTCGGGAAATTATATTTCTTTTTAAAATTAACAGAAGATTTGTTATCAATATTCAAAGCAATTCTGTCCGGTAAATCTTCAGGTTTACGAACGTCATACGGCTGATTGTCAAAATTCAGTCCGGTGTATATATTATTATATTTATTCATAGTTTCCGTAAAATAACTGTCGGCATCTTTTTGAGAACGAACAGATTTTATGAACATTAAATCAAAAATTATAGCTTGAGGTTTTTCGGATTCTATATAATTTATCACGTCAGCGTAAACATTTCTGGGAATAGGCCATTCTCCGTATTTATCCCATAGAGATTCAACGCTGGCATCATCAATTGCTAAAAGCACAATATCTTTATTCGGTATTGGTCTTTTATGAATAACTTTTATGGTTTGTCTATAGTCAAAAGTTCTGTTTTCTGCAACTTCAAAAAAAGATCTGAATACATTTTTCAATGTATTGTTGTTTTGCAGTAAAACATATCCTATAAGCAGTGTTGCAAGTATTAGCAATAAATACGTACCAAAAATAAACCATTTAGTTTTTGTTAAATTTTTCATAATATCTCCATGTGATTTATCGGCATTAAAAAGCCAATTTATAACATAACCCGACTATAATAATTAAATTTTATTATAATTTATCTCTTTGAAGTTTGCAATTTGATGCAAATCTTCAAAATTTTTACTCAACAATTCGTTATTGCTTTTTAGTAATTCAGTTGTGTAAAAAAGTTCCAGGGGGTTAACCAAGTATTTTAATAAGCATTCTTCATGTAAATTCATATATGATTAATCGGAATTATTTGACATTTCTTTAATTATTATTAAAAACGTACTACAAACAGATGATTTTTAGGGGTAAATGATAAAGATAACCCTATAAAATACGATAACAATAATAAATAAAAATAAATAGAGGTGAACTATGATAAACGGCTTTTATCCCAATTACGATTTAGAAGCAAGAATTCAACACACAAAACTGGACAGCTGGGGTGATATACCTTCTGCCAGAATGAACAGAGTTGAAGAACCATCTACTGCAGACTTCAAGAGTGTAATGTCAGGGCTTGTTGAAGGAATGAATGAGTCAATAAATGCTCCTGATAACTTGTTAAAAGATGTAATGATGGGGTCTGAAAATGTTGATATTCATGATGTAATGGTTGCAATGTCCAAAGCGGAGATATCCGTTAATATTGCAACAACTGCAGTCGGAAAAGTCATACAAGCGTATGATAAAATAATGCAAATACAGATTTAGACTTCTCATAAAGCATAGAAAAGTGTATAATAAAGTAGGGCAGGATTATGGAACAAATTAAGCAATTATTTGCAAATAAAACAATAATGATAGGTGTAATAGCTGTAGTAAGCGTAGCACTTATGCTTGTTATTGTTTTGGGTACGATAAATTTGAGTAAATCGGGAAACTCTCCGAAAGCAGCTGATGAAGAAAGAATACAGGAAGATGTAGACCTGCTTACTACGGATAATTTGGGAAAAGCATTAGAGATACAAGCTTTATTAACAAAGCACGGCATTAGTGCATCAAGGCTTGTAGACGGAACAAAATCAGTTCTCAGGTTAAATAAAAAAGGCTGTTCTTTAGCAAAGAAAAACTCTTGTACTATAAAAGAACGTGATACTGCAATTATGGTAATTGTAGAAAGCGGTTTGTATGACCAAAATGTAGGATTGGAAATCTTTGATAAAGGTGATTTTACTTCTACCAAAGAAGATAAAAAAATCAGGTTGGTACGTGCAATGAACGGTGAACTTGCCCGTCTTATTAAAAGAATTGACGGGATACAGGATGCGTCTGTGTTTATTTCAATTCCTGAACAATCAATGTTTTCATCAAACCAAAAACCTGTAACCGCTACAGTGCAGTTGACGGTTGCTGTTGGTCAAACACTGGGACAAGGTACTATTAAGGCAGTTACAAATTTGGTACTCGGTGCAGTCGGTAAAGACTTAACTGCAGACCATATTTCTATATCCGATACAAACGGACATGTTTATAATAGTGTAATAGATGCATCTTCAGAGATGCTTGCTAAACTGCAAGAAAATGATAAGTACATGCAAGAAAAAGTTCAGGCACAATTGAACAGATTAATAGGAAGCGGAAAATATGTTGCAACGGTATCAACTTTCTTAAAACAAGCTCCTGTTGAAAAATTTACAATCTCTTATGATCCAAACAGTAAGACAGCAGTAAATGAACAAACTTTTTCGGAAGGTTTGGGTGATCAAACAACCGATGTGAATAAAAATACTAACGCTGTTAGTGTATATCTTCCAAACGGATTGCCTGCAGGAAGTTCAGATTCTTCTCAAAACAGAAGTTATCAAAGAACTGCTCGTGAAACCCAATATGGTGTAACTAAAGTTCAAACAAATGAATATATGTCACCTGGTACTATAGAAGAAATCTCAATTGCAGTAACTTTGGAAAAAGATGCACTTCCGGTAGAACTTACTTTAGAAGAATTAAAAGATTTAGTTGCTCACGCAGCAAGTCCCAAAGCAAAAGCGGAAAATGTAACAATAGCATTTGCAGACTCTCTCGATCCGTTTATGGCAGGTGATAAAAATGTAAAAGCACCGATTAAAGCATCTCACGGTAACCCTTGGTGGCTTGCAATAGTATTATTATTCTTCGGATTATTATTCGGACATAATGTATTAACAAACAGAATTAAGTCCGCAAATGAAGCTCAGGAAGAAGAATTAATAAAATTAAGAGAACAAAACGAAGCGCAGGAAAAACAAATAAAAGACTTGAGTGTTAACGCAGCAAACTTAATTAAAAACCAAACTCAGATACAGCAAGGTCTTCTTGAACAGCAAAAGAAACCTGCCGCAATACCGGCCTCCGGCGCTGAGATAAGAGAAGCATTAAGAGAACTGAAGCGAGAGTTTGAAGGTGCAGATGAAGCGGAAGCCGGTGAAAGAATTAAAAGTTGGATAGAAGGATAAAATGGCAATAGAAGGATTTGACTATAAAGGCTTTGCACAATCAATGGCGGAACAAGCAAAAGAGCTTGTTCCGCAAGATTTGCAAGAAAATGAAAAAGAATATATAGTTAATACCTTAGGAAATTTCACTATGCTTGCCGGTGAAGCGATTTATAATGATGAAAGCCTTCAAATATCCGCTGACCAAGCTATCTTTATTACACAAATTATTGCGGAATGGTCGTTTCATAAATCAATTGATTTAATTCATTCGGGAATTAAGCAAATTTATTGGGATAGTATTATGCAAAAAATTGCATTTACTATTTTTGAAGTTGCAAAGCAAGGCATAATAAGAAGTGTTCCGCAAGAGCAACTTCTGCAAGCTGTAGAGCATCACGTTATCAAGGTTTATAAAAGATGTATTGAAGATCTTGAAAAAAGAGGTGTTATAGATGAGAATGTAAAAGAACAAGCTGAAAGCCAATCTAATATTGATGCAATGGCAAAGCAAGCTGCGGAAGCAAAAATTCAAGAACA
>CADBXV010000083.1 GCA_902798645.1 uncultured bacterium | reverse complement strand
ATAGACTCAAAAATAGTTGATATAAGCATTATAAAAGATGCTGCCGAACATAACGGAGCTAATCCTTTTTATGGTGAAACCGGTGTAACTATTCAAAATGCGCAGGAGCTTATGGGATACGCTTCACAAGAAGATGCTATGAATGCAATGTCAAATATGTCTTCTTCTTTCGATCTTAGCTTAAACATTGACGGCATTAATTATGAAGGGTCAGCAAAGATTGCAATGTCTATGGGTTCTGACGGTTCGTTCCAGTTGGCATTTGATGTCAGTCTAAACTATGATTTATCCGGTCTTGCCGGCGACGGAATAACATCTCCTGATGCTTCAAGTATTATTGATAATTTTATGAGCATGCTTGACGGACATGACAGCACGCTGGGTAATGCTAATAAACTTGTTGATGCGGTATTTGAAAAAATATTTGACAATGTAAATTCCCCAAACGGAATGTTTGGCGCTCAAAACAATTCTGCACCATCCTCTTACAATATCGGAAAACAAATAATCCAACAATCATCATCAATATTAGACAGCATAATGATGAATCAAATGCCCGGCATGGCACTTAATCTGATATAGAACTACAAAACTTCTATAATCTGCTTTATATTATCACTTGTAATATGACATAGTGCGGTTTCTTTGTGTGTTGGCTTCAAAACTTGTTTTTCTTTTAGCCTTGTCAAAACCTTTAAAATCAAGGTCTGGTTTGAACTGTCCAAAAGTGTTTCCAGTTCTTCTACGTCATTTACATAATCTACCGCAAAAAATACAAAATCACTTTCTTCATATAATTCATCATATAGCAAGCTACTTAATTTATTTACATTTATCTCTTTCAAGAATTTATTAATATTGGCGATTTCATCTTTAGTATTCTTATCGCAATCAAAAAGATATTCTTCATTTTCTTCAAAAGAGGTAAATTTTTCTTTTGCCATTCTTAAAAGCAGAGCTGATGAACTTGTTAATTTTTCATAATATAAATATTCAAAAATCTCTATAAAATTTTGCTCAGCCGCTACACTTGGTGAAATTATTTCAGGTATGGCATTAATAATATTACATAAAACCAATACTGCATCTTCAAAGTTTTCTTCAATTAATGCTCCGATATCTTTTAAATAAAGTACTTCTGAAGCAATATTTTCAGATAACGACGATTTTTTCATCACATTTAAAATTTTTGGTAAAACCTCTTTTGCTCCATAAGAAACTAAAAATTTTATTGCATTATATTGTTCAAATTCGTCCTCTGAATCCAACTGTTTTACAGCTTCAGCTTTTGAAAGTTCGTCATTATTTTTTGATAAAACTTCTATAGAATTTACAGCCAAATATTCATCTTCTAATTTTGCAGATTCTCTAAGATACGGAATAATATCCTCAAGTTCGTCTTTAGATAATAAAGAGAAATACTTTACTGCATAGTTTTTTTGAGCATCACTGCCGTTAAAAAACATATCTTTCATTTCCTTCGTGTGAGAGCCGTTACCAAGCGTAAAAATAGCTTCCGTTATTACACTGTCATACGAAGGAGAATAGTAATTCAAAAATTCAAACAAATTTTTATAATTGATTTTGTTACACGCATGCCTGATTCGCTTTGCAACATTATTTTTTATAAAATCAAACAAAAACTCATCCTGCTGTACAAGTTTTTTAAACAACTCTACATCAGGATTCCCAACAAGAATACTTGCTGCTTGTTCATACTCTGCAGGATTTTTTCCTGTAAGCGCTTTAAATAAATCCATATTTTATTAATCCAAATAAAAAACCGTAATTACTTTGTGATTTTCTTCTGCATATTCAACTGCTCTATGAAGCGTTTTGCTTGTATGTGATAAGAAGCAAATCATTTGATTACAGTCATCAATAATTTCTCTGTTACAAACACGTGATGCATCAGCCAAAGTCATCATAGCTCTGTCTGAATGTTCAACTATATTAGGAACACCTATCAATTGATCTTGAACATCAGAGGGCTGTTGTCCGATAGTTTGAGGTAAAATAACTTTTAATTTATCAGGATTTGATTTCATTGCACCACGAATTGCAGCTGCGTTTGTACCGCAAGAGCCTCCTGATGTAATAATAGTATTCCCTTGTTGTACCAAAGCTGTAGCAAGGGTTTCAATCATTTGCTGGTGCGTTATAGCGAGGTTTCTTGAACCTATGATAGCAATTCTTTTTGCAGGTTGTTTTATTGTAGCTAATTCCATAGCTAATTCATCAACCGTATCAGGAGAATGAACAGCCGTATCCAAATCATCAACCGGAACCATTATTGACGGTTGCTGCTGTTCATTATCATCAATAGAATCTAAAATTTCAATCATTTGTTCACCTTCTATTTACTGTCTTGTCTTTTCTGTGTCTTTTTTGTATGCTTGTTTATAATAGCATAAAATTCAGATTTTGGGAATAGGGAATGGAAAATATTTTAGAGGGACTAAACAATGAACAGCAAGATGCCGTTCAAACAACACAAGGGGCTTTGCTGATTTTAGCCGGTGCAGGAAGCGGAAAGACAAAAGTTTTGACCTCTCGCATAGCTTATATGGTGCAACACGGTGCTGTTGCAGGAAAAATTTTAGCTGTAACTTTTACTAATAAAGCCGCTCGTGAGATGAAAGAACGTTTGGCAAGAATGATTGGAGAAAATGTTGTCAAATATATGTGGGTTGGAACATTCCACAGCATTTGCGGAAGAATATTAAGACAGGATATCGAAAATTATTCTTTCCAATCCGGAAAATCTTTAGATAAAAATTTTACTATTTATGACGAAACTGATTCAATGGCTGTTATAAAACAAGCTATTAAAAAGATTAACTTAGACGACAAAATTTATCAGCCAAAATTAATTAAAGCAATTATCTCAAATGCTAAAAACAAAATGCAGGACGCATACACTTTTGCAACTTTTGCTCGTGATTTTAAAACCCAAAATATAGCAAAAGTTTTTGAATTTTATGAAAATACTCTTAATAATAACAACGCTATAGATTTTGACGATATGCTTTTGATTACAGTTAAGCTTCTCGAACAAAATCCGGAAGTAAGAGAAAAATACTACAAAAAATTTCAACATATTTTGGTAGATGAGTATCAAGACACAAACCAAGCGCAATATCAATTGGTAAAAGCTCTTTATACCAATCTACAGCCTAATATTCCTGAAACTCGTTCTCTTTGCGTAGTAGGTGACGTCGATCAATCAATATACTCTTGGCGAGGTGCAGATTTTAGAATAATTCTTAACTTCCAAAATGATTTTCCGAACGCTAAAGTTGTTAAACTTGAACAAAATTATCGTTCGACCGCAAATATCTTGAATGCCGCAAATGCAATTATTGAAAATAACGAAGAACGTGTTGATAAAGTTCTTTATTCTCAAAAAGGCGACGGCGAAAAAATATCTTTATATGAAGCACAAGATGAAGCTGATGAGGCACAATATATTGTTAATTCTATACGTGATACTTCGGATAATTATAATCAGTTTGCTGTTTTATACAGAACAAATAACCAATCTCGTGCGCTTGAAGAAGCTCTTATAGCTGCAGGTATTCCCTACAGAATTTATGGAGGTCTAAAGTTCTACGACCGCAAGGAGATCAAAGATGCAATTGCTTATTTAAAGCTTGTTTATAATCCTGATGACTCACAATCTCTAAGAAGAATTGTTAATGTTCCAAAACGTGCAATCGGTGAGACTACATTAAAGCATTTGCAAGAATACGCTGATGAAAATGATTTAAGCTTGTTTGGAGCAATAAAAGATGTTGACAATATTTCTGCAATAAAATCAGGAACAGCAACAAAATTAAAGGATTTTGCAACTCTTATTGAAAAATTTAAAGAGGCTCAAAAAAAATATTCTTTACCTGAATTTTTAGGTATAGTGCTGGAACGAAGCGGTTACTTACAAGAACTTCACGCATCAAACACAGATGAAGATGAAATAAGAATTGAAAACTTGCAAGAACTTGTTAATGTTGCTAATGAATTTGAGCCGGAAGAAGAAGATAATATATTAGGGGAATTTTTAACTCAGGTATCTCTTGTGTCAGATATAGACGGAATGGATGAAATAGCTAATAATGTTACATTAATGACACTACACGCATCCAAAGGACTGGAATTCCCGATAGTATTTTTATCAGGCTGTGATGAAGGTATTTTCCCTTCCGCAAGATGCTCCAATACAGTATCAGAACTCGAAGAAGAACGACGTTTAATGTATGTCGGGGTTACAAGAGCTGAAAACAAACTCTACTTAACAACCGCAAAAAGAAGACAAATGTGGGGAGAATACAAATACTATACACCCAGCAGATTCTTGGAAGAAATTCCTCAAAACCTGATTGAAGAAGAAGTCTCTGAATATTCAGAATTCTCATCTGACAGAAGCACTTTCAGAAGCGCAGTAAAATCGGTTCATGACCGCAAAGATTGGAATAGCAAAAGGTCTTCTTCATCTTTTACATCAGACGGTTACGTTAAACCTTCAACCGGTTTCGGTTCAAACTTTGTTGCCCCGGGTGTGAAAAATAATGGTGTAAATAAAGGGGTAAACAATGGTGTAAGCAATTCGGGTAAAAATGTTACAACTAATTCATCCGGTTTTGGTTCAAATTTCGTCGCACCTAAGATAAACAAATCAACAACCGTTGTCAAAAGAACATCTCCGAAAGCTATTATAAATAAAAATCCGATTAATAAAGAAAAGGAAGACGAAAAAATTAAAGCTTTTTGGGAAAATAACCCCATGAAGAGAAAAATAGAAGAACAAAAAAGAAAAGATGCCGAAATTGCAGAAGAAAAAAGAAAACAAGCAGAATTAAAAAATGCAACCGTTCAGTACTACTTTAATGTAGGGGAAAGAGTTTTTCATGAAAAACTCGGTATAGGGCATATCACTGACGTTATACAAATTGGTGACAGCACTATGTACACTATAGACTTTGGTAAACTGGGTAAGAAAGCAATGGATGCTTCGTACGCACACTTAAAAAAATTCTAAAATAAAATTATATATGTATATTTTTGTTACATTCCTTTACATTATATCTTGTTAAAACGCAATTTTTTTAATTATTTCAACTTTATATATATAGATGGGATACTTAGGAAAATGAGCAAATTTATCGACAATTTAATGGGCGGTTTTGCGCTCGGAATGTTAGCTAACAATCCGTTCACCAGAGGTATGTTCTTCTGGGGAGGAGGAATGTATGCCAACAGAGTTGATTTTGAAACTTTTGGTAATCCATTTCCATGTATATACCCTTCAATGCAAGGCGGAAGCGTAAATATATCGCCTGTTTTTACAACATTTGCAAATCCTACATTCCCTACGCTTGATTATTCCGGTGCGTGTCAGTCTATTTGGGATACTTACACAAATCCTGATTCTGACTACAACAAAAATATGAGAGATTTTTATAGAAATATTGAAAAACAAAATAGAAATTCTAATCAAAATAATTCACAACAACAATATATTCCTCAAATACAATTTCCATTCTCATCTTTTTACATGCCGTCACAAGTTGCAATGAATCCTTGGGTTTCAGGCTATTATCCTCCAAGAGTTGCAGAAAATTCAAATATTAGTGACAATGACGATGATGAAAAAGCAAAAGAAGCAGAAAAAGATGATGTAAGTATAAAATCAAAAGAAAAAAAATCGGAGAAAATACAAGAAAATATCAATATCAGTTCTGATGCAAAAGAATTAAAAAGCAAATGGTCAAAAAAGCAACCTCAGCTAACAGATGCATTTTATGCAAAAGTAATTGATATTTCAAAGAATATAAAATGTTCACCGGATGACTTGATGGCTATTATGAATTTAGAAACAAGAAAAACATTCTCAACTTCAGAAAAAAATCCAAAATCAACTGCAACAGGATTAATCCAATTTACTGAAGGTACAGCAAAAACATTAGGTACCTCAATCTCGGAACTTAAGAGAATGACTCCTGTAGAACAGCTGGATTATGTAGAAAAATATTTCATTTATTGGAGGGTCGAAAAAGGTTTCAAAAATAGTGATAAATTAGATGCCGGTGTTCTTTATGCTTTGGTATTTCAACCCGGAAATGTAAATAAGGATGTACTGGCATATAAAGGAACTGAAGAATATAGAAAAAATACAATACTTGATGCAAATAAAGACGGAAAAATTACAAAAGATGATTTGTCTGATAAATTGAAAGAATTTATGGCATAAAAAAAAGCCGTTTCTTAAGAGAACGGCTACCAGACTTGGGGAGGAGGTATGAAAAACCTCTCTGAGGCTTTCCATACTACATTTATCGGTTAATTTTTTATTTTCTTAAATTTTTCTGACAAATATCATACATATAGAGGAGGTAAGATACAACGGATATGATTATATGGCATTTTATTTGCTTTTAATAAAAAGTCATTTATTTAATTAAGAGTCAGTCAAGCTCTGACTGACAATAACTTTTTTCCCCATTTTATATAATTTGGTGCAAAAAGTTATTGTCAGGTAAAACCTGACCTACAGTGTTCAATAAACTAAAATTACAAAAGACAAAAAATTAAAACTTAAAGGGGTTTGGGGCATAATGAAGTG
>CADBXV010000082.1 GCA_902798645.1 uncultured bacterium | reverse complement strand
CAAGACGAGAATTAACACCTTTGTAAATATGGTGATACTTTCTGTCTGAACCGTAATTAGCAAGAGCTTTTACTTTTTCAAACAGTTCATCATCGCTTGTTGTAATACAACCGCCATCCCCTAAACATCCCAAATTTTTACCTGGATAAAAAGAGAATCCTGAAGCATCACCCAAATTTCCAGTTTTGTATTCTTTACCGTTTATAGATTTATATATAGCTCCATGCGCCTGTGCAGAATCTTCAATAACTTTCAAATTATATTTCTTCGCAATTTCCCATACCTTATCCATTTGAACAGCTTGACCGTATAAATGCACAACCATTATTGCCTTAGTTTTTTCAGTAACAGCTTTCTCTATCAAATCAGGATTAATATTATATGTATTTATATCAGGTTCAATTAAAATCGGTGTACAACCGTTTTGAGAAATTGCGAGTATTGATGCAATATAAGTATTTGCAGGAACAATTATCTCATCGCCTTTTGTAAATCCGTATGCTTTAATTATTAAATTCAATGCATCTAACCCGTTTGCTACACCAAGCGAATGCTTTACACCACAAAATGCTGCAAAATTTTCGGTAAAAACATCATTCTTTTTACCCTGTAAATACCAACCGGAATCCAAAATCTCTTTTAGCTCTGAATCCATTTCTTTACGAAAACGATTATTTATTTTTTCTAAATCTAAAAATTTTATCATAAATTAACTTCCTAATTCTGTTTTATAAATTTTTCGTACATATAATCTATAGGACTTCCATATTCCATAGCTTTTTGATAATTTTCCAATATTGCCGGAAGTCTGCGCTCATATTCTTCTTGCGTACATTGTTTCAAAACATCTTTAATGTCATCTTTTGTCGTTATTTTTATAATACCGTCAGGATTAAAGAACTTGTCAATCTCCGTTGCTCCCAAATATATAGGAATAGTTTGAAATGCAAGCGCACTCAACAGTCGTTCTGTAAAGAAATACGGTTGAACTTCATTTTCTATACATATAGAATATCTGTAGTCTTTCAGTGTAGAAGAAATAGGCACTAACGGTCCTCCGTCAAAAGTTCCGTACGTGTCGGCAAGTTTTTCATTCTTACACTTGTATGCTAAATCATACCTAAATTTATGCAAAGGACACATTAATTTGTCTGAAGACAGGATAGAAACATCTTTTGTCTTTCTTGTATAAAAATTGTCTTCTACTTCATTCCGGCACCAAACACTTGAACAAAACGGAACAAATCTTGCATTTTCAAAATGATCTAAAATACGTGCGGAATGAGTAAATATTAAATCAAAATCTTTGTGCAAACATTTATGTTTGAAAAATAAATCATGTGCGGAGCGTTGAATAGCTTCCGATTCCATCATAAGTGCATATTTTCTGTCAGGTTTACCCATTGTTTCCAATATATGCTTATGGGAATAAAAATGAGTTTTTAAGGCAAAATTATACCTATCCCACATAAAATACCTTGATTGGCGGTAAGGTGAATGAGCAAACATAGAATCACGAATGAAAAAAACCTCTAATTTTTCACCAAATTCGTTGTATAAATTAGAATCTCCGTTACAAATTTCAACATCCAAATTATAATTCGGATAATAAACCTTTCCATACTTTGCGTGATGAGCAGAAACGCTGTGACCGTATGTTCGTTTCTTGAACCTTAATCTGTCAATTATTTCTTGTCCGATTTCCCAGCCCATATTCACTCCTTTTCCTTAATATACGAACATCTTATAAATATTTTATAATAAATATTTTTACCGTACAAATGTTTTAATATCTTTTTGCATTCGTGGTAAAATAATATAAAAACGAGGTTAGTTTTCATGTTCAGAACCATAAAAATTATATTTAATGCAACAATCATTGTACTTGCTCTAATCGGATTCAATGCAATCGGAGGACAAAAATATATAGAATCAATAAAAGACGGTATATGTACTTTTATTACACAACATAATGCTGACAGTGCAAGAAAAATTGGTGATTTTTCAAAAATGAATGAAGAATTCATCATAGATAATACTATGAGTATAGCCGGATATAAGGCTGTTATTGCGGAACACAAAGCTTCCGGTCAAAAAATGGTTATTTTGGATTCCGGTAAAAAACCACTACTAACAAATGATGATATTAAAAGTCAAAATATTGACACTAAACTAAAAGATTTGACAGAAAAAATTAACTATAAAGGAATTAAAGTTCAGAATATTATAATTACAAGCAGAGGAACAATGGAAGCGTATGGGCAAACTGTTCCTTATGCAAAGTTTGATGCGCATGTAACAAAGCTTCCTATATCAGATATTTCAGGTGTAATTGCAAGTATTCACACAACTGACGGTTCGGAAAAACTTGCAATGTCACTTAGTGAAAAGAAAAAATATTCACAACTTATTACCAATGAGTTTTACAAAGGTGTAAGTGAAAGCAAATAAACTGGCTTTGCTAAAAAATCCGGAGAATACCATGAAAAAGATTTTAACATTTCTATTGATTGCTTTTTTATCGACAAACCTGACTTTTGCCGTTGACAAATATTCTGTTGAGTATCTTCAAGGCAAAAATCATTTTTCCATAACAAAAGGCATTGCAGAATATACCGTAAAAAAAGCAATTAAAAAAGCGTTAAAAAAAGAAACCGGCACAAATTTTGATATCAATTTTGAGGGATATACAGTTTCAAGCATTAAAAGAGGAATTTTTAAATCAATTGAAATCTCAGGAAAAGATGTTAAAGTTGATAACATTTTTATTCCGTATGTACATTTAAAATCATTAGATGACTATAATTCTATTGATTACACAAAAAATCCGATAGAATTCAGATGTGATATGACATACGCATATGATATATTATTGGATGATGAAGCAATCAACACTGCACTAAAAGAATCCGATTACAATAAAATTTTAACAAAGGTAAATAAAATTGCAAGCCCGTTTTTTGTAATAAAAAATGTAAGAACAAAAATTGTTGATAACAAATTATACATAATAACTGATTACAATTTACCTATTGCCATTACAAAAGATCGTTCCTTTGTTGCACAATCTGATTTTGAAGTTGTAAACGGTATTATTAAAGCAAAAAATGTAAGCATAGACACTTCATACGGTAATTTAGGATTAAACAAAGTCGCAAATTTAATCAACTATTTGAATCCACTTGAATTTACACTAAAAATTCTAAATGAAGAAAAACAAAAAACAACTATTGAGAATATTAATATTGTTGACAACAAGGTTAAAGTTGATGGTAAAATATACGTAAAAGCTACGGAGGCAAACAAGTAAAATGAACTTCTCACAACGATTAGGAATTTTATGTTTAATAGCTATTACTGCTGTATATGTTTATTTTTCTTTTTTCAGTAAAAACGGATTCGATTTTCCGGAAAAAGTAAAAGAAAAACCTGCAGTAAATATTAATGATGTACCTGTTGAAGAACCAAATCAAAATGAACCTGAACAACAAGAAAAAGCAAAAATCAAAAATATAAAAGTTTTTGTAACAGATGCCAAAGGTAATTTGCGTTCAGTTAACAGGAAATGTGATACTTCTGTAGAGAAATCTTGTTTTTCTTATGCAATCAAAGAACTTGTCAATGCTCCTACACAATGGGAAAAAAATAAAAGTTTGTCTTCAGAAATTCCTTCTTCAACAAAAATTCTATCAGTAAGAGAAGGCTCAAATAATATTTTAATCGATTTATCTTCTGATTTTGAAAGCGGTGGAGGTGCTGAAAGCACGTACATAAGAGTACATCAATTAATCAAAACCGCTCAGGCAAATACAAAACTTCCCGTTTATTTATATATAAACGGAAAGCAAGCAGATGTAATCGGCGGCGAAGGAATTATGATTAAACAACCTTTATCTGAGAGGTCTTTCAATGACTAAAGATTTAGATTATTATATGAACCTTCCTTGGACATTAATTGAAGGTACTGATTTAGATTTTAACGGAAATCTGTATTATTATATTGAAATAAAAGAAATTCCAAGCTTTGCATTTTGTGCAAAAACACGAGAAAAAGCATTAGAAAATTACAAAAAACAATTAAAACTTTCACTAATGCTAATGTTGGAAGACGGTGATCATATAGTTGAACCGGGAGAAGAAACTGAAGATGATATTGATTGGGAGAGCATATGTCCGTAATTAGTTTAACTGATATAACAATATCGCTTATGACAAAAGAAGATGTTGATGCTGTTGTTGAAATTGAGGCAGAAGCATACGGAAAACATCATTGGGCAAAATCGTCTTTTTATGATGAGATGTCGAATAATCTTGCAAAGTATTACACAGCAAAAACACCATCAGGAGAGCTTGTCGGATATGCCGGTACTTGGCATATCATTGATGAAGGGCATATAACTACTATTGCGGTAAAAAAAGAATATCTGAGAAATCATATCGGAGAAAAAATAATTCAAAAAATCATAGAAGATTGCTATAAAAACAACATCAAGTACTTAACACTTGAGGTTAGGGTTTCAAATATTCCGGCTATCAAGTTATACGAAAAATACGGTTTCCAATCACTTGGAACTCGCAAAGGATATTATCAGGATAATAATGAAGATGCTCTGATTATGTGGACAGAAAATATCTTTTATGAAAAATTCAAAACAAAATATGAAGAAAATTGTCAAAAACTGGGGAATTCAATAAAAATTAATGAGTAAAAGAGTTGCAGATCAAATAAATAGTTTTAAATATAAAGGTGAACCAATAAGAATTACGCTAGGTACTCTTGTGATGACAGGATTATGTATAATTTTACTTATTGTTGCTACTTTTACTCAAATCACTATACAGCATCCTTATATTCCGCTGGATACACTATTCTTTTTAGGGCAAGAACACAGCGACTATGAAATATTAAAACATTTTATAAAAAGTTATGATTATATACCGCAAATTCCTATGATATTTTTTATTGTAGCATTAATGGGCAGGAAATTTGGCATAACAGCAATAATAATGTATATAATTTTGGGAATGTTTTTTCCGATTTTTGCTCTTGGCGGAGGGATAAGCTATCTTTTTGAATACGGATTCGGATACATACTTGCGTATCTTCCGGCAGTATTTTTTGCAGGAACTTTGCTTAAAGGAAAAACCGATTATTTAAGAATTCCTGTAATATCTCTTGTTGGTGTGTTAACTATACATGTTCTTGGAATTTTGTACATGTTATTTATTTCAACTTTACGCCATGCTCCTTGGGAACTTGTTTCCAGTTGGATAGCATCTCAAAGCGGTATTCAAATAATCTATGATGTGTTCTTTACTATTATGGCGGTAATTCTCGGGAAACAAATTCGCAAACTGCTCTGGATTGTAATGTGCTAAAAATTACTTTTAGTAAGTCTATTGCGTTAAATGCTAATTTACAGCAACCTGCAAACCGGATGTATATTTTTTTTAATTAAATAAGCAGAGCGGACAAAATTTTGTCCGCTCTGCTAATATTATTTTTATTTTATTCTTACTTGTCATCTAAAGCTGCAACACCCGGTAACACTTTACCTTCAATAAATTCTAATGAAGCACCGCCGCCTGTTGAAACGTGAGTGAAGTCTTCAGCTTTAAAGAATTTCTTAGCTGCACTAACTGAATCACCACCACCAATTACAGAAGTTGCACCATTTTTTGTTGCTTCTACTATTGCTGCTAAAACTGCCTTTGTACCTTCTGCAAATTTAGGATTTTCAAAAGCACCTACCGGTCCGTTCATCAAGATAGTTTTAGATGATTTAATTACATCAGCAAATGCTTTTCTTGAATCTTCACCGGCATCTACACCTTCAAATCCATCAGGAATTTCGTTAATCTTAACGAATTTGTTTGTTCCATTTCCTGAAAAATCGTCAGTAACCAAAACGTCTGTTGCCATAACAAGCTTAACACCCTTTTCTTGAGCTTTCTTTTCAATAGCTTTTGCAACATCCAGTTGATCATCTTCGCAGATTGAGTTACCGATTTTACCGCCGTTAGCTTTAACAAATGTGTAAGCCATGCCTCCGCCAATAATCATATTATCAACTTTATCTAAAAGATTTTCTAAAACACCAATTTTAGAAGAAACTTTTGCACCGCCTACAATTGCAGTGAAAGGCCTTGTAGGATTATCTAAAGCTTGAGATAAGCATCTGATTTCTTTTTCCATTAACAAACCTGAAACTGCAGGTTTAACAACTTTTGCTAATTTAGCAGTTGATGTGTGATTTCTGTGAGCAGCACCAAATGCATCATTTACATAAAAATCACCAAGTTTTGCAATTTCATTTGCGAATGTCATATCATCGTCTTTTGCTTCTTCAGCTTTGTAGTAACGGATATTTTCCAATAAAGCAATTTGTCCGTCAGCAAGTTTTTCAACATAAGGAGCAGCTTCTTCTACTGATGGAATAAATACGATTTCTTCACCGAAAACTTTTGCCATATATTTAGCAACAGGTTCAAGAGTAAATTCAGGATTCTTTTCACCTTTTGGTCTGCCTAAGTGAGCCATAAGAATAATTTTAGCTCCTCTTTCTTTCAAGTAGTTTACTGTAGGAACGATAGCTTGAATACGAGTATCGTCAGTTACATTTTTGTTTTCATCCAAAGGTACGTTGATATCAACACGAACTAATGCTCTTTTACCCTTGATGTCACCTAAATCTTTAATTGATTTTTTCATGGTAAATTTTCCTTTCTTTTATAAAATTCTCTCTTATTAGCATGTTAATTATAGATTAAACATGAATTTATGAATACATTTTTATATTTTAATTAGTAAAATAATGCATCATTTTATATATTTTGATGAAAAAACAGTTATTGTCAGGTAAAACCTGACCTACAGTGTTCAATAAACTAAAATTACAAAAGACAAAAAATTAAAACTTAAAGGGGTT
>CADBXV010000081.1:9744-15661 GCA_902798645.1 uncultured bacterium | reverse complement strand
GCTCATCTGGAAAGTGAAGTTGATACAATAATTAGACAGTCTGAGGCGAATGCAGGATTAGTAGGCGAAAAGATACTTAATGATACAGCAAAATCTGTTGAAAATATAAAATCTAATACTCAAAAACTTATTGAAAATAAAACCGGTGTTTTAAAAAATGATATTATGCGCAGAGCATCGTTGGCATCGGTTGAAGTGGCAAAAGATCAAATTATTAATGAATTACATAATAATTATGAGCTTCATAATAAACTAATAGATGAAAGTATAGAAGCTATAAGCGGAGTGGATATATAGTATGGCGGATCTTGCATCAAAAAAATGGGCAAAAGCTCTTATAGAACTGACACAAGAAGATGATAACATTTCAAAAGATGAAGTGTTGTCTGATTTGCGTATGGTTGCAGAAACTATAAAACAATCTCAAGAGTTGTCTAATGTAGTAAATAATCCTTCAATATCAATTGAAGAAAAACAAAATGTTATAAGCAAAATATTTCAAGACAAGGTAATGCCAATAGTTTATAATTTTTTGTTTGTACTAAATTTAAAAAAGCGTTTAAGTTTGTTGGATGAAATTGCAGATGAATTTGAAAAAGAATTAGAAAACCTCAAAAATATTGTGAGAGTTGACATAACATCTGCAATTGATTTATCAGAAGACAAAAAGAATAATATTAAAAATCGGGTATCAGAAAAGCTAAATAAAGATATAAAAGTAAGCTGGGGTGTAGATACCGATATAATCGCAGGTTTGATATTTAATATAAATGATACTGTTGTTGATAACAGTATTAAACATAAATTAGATAAATTAAGTGAAAGTATAATAAGAGGATAGAGGTAGAAATGGCAGTAATTAATCCTGATGAAATCAGTTCTATATTAAAAGAGAACATCAGAAATTATGAAGCAAAAGCAGAGATATCAAATATTGGCTCTGTATTAGAAGTTGGTGACGGTATTGCAAGAATTTACGGTTTACGCAATGTTATGTCAAACGAACTTGTTGAATTTGAAGACGGTAAAGGTACACTTGGTATAACACTTAACTTGGAAGAAGGCAATGTCGGTGTTGTAATCTTAGGTGAATATACGCATATTAAGGAAGGTATGACAGTAAAAACAACCGGAAGAATTGCATCAGTTCCGGTCGGTGATGCTCTGATTGGCAGAATTGTAAGTCCAACAGGTCGTCCCATTGACGGAAAGGGTGACATCTTATCGGACAAAACTCGTCCTATAGAAAGAGTAGCACCAGGTATTGTTGCAAGAAAGTCCGTACATCAACCGCTTCAAACCGGTTTAACAGCTATTGATGCTCTTACGCCAATAGGTAGAGGTCAACGTGAGTTGATAATTGGCGACAGGCAAACAGGTAAGACAGCAATTGCAATTGACACAATAATTAACCAAAAAGGCGGAGATGTAATTTGTATTTATGTTGCAGTAGGACAAAAAGCATCTACGGTTGCTCAAATTGCTAAAACTTTGGAAAAGAACGGTGCAATGGATTATTCAATCATTGTAGCAGCTACAGCTAATGAACCTGCTCCGCTTCAATATATTGCGCCATTTGCCGGTGTTGCAATTGCAGAAGAATTTATGGAACAAGGAAAACATGTTCTTATAGTATATGATGATTTAACAAAACACGCTCAGGCATATCGTGCAATGAGTTTGCTTCTTAAAAGACCGCCGGGACGTGAAGCATATCCGGGTGATGTATTCTATCTTCATTCAAGATTATTGGAAAGAGCTGTAAAATTGAATGATGAGTTAGGTGGTGGAAGTATTACAGCACTTCCTATTATTGAAACTCAAGCCGGTGACGTTTCTGCGTATATTCCGACAAACGTAATTTCTATTACAGACGGACAAATTTTCTTGGAATCAGCGTTGTTTAATTCCGGTGTAAGACCTGCAATAAATGCTGGTATATCAGTATCACGTGTAGGCGGCGCAGCACAAACTAAAGGTATTAAACAAGTAGCTGGTAAACTTAGACTTGACCTTGCTCAATTCAGAGAACTTGAAGCGTTCGCTCAATTTGCATCAGATCTTGATGCTGCAACAAAGAAACAGCTTCTTAGAGGTCAAAAGCTTACAGAAGTATTAAAACAACCTCAATACAAACCGCTTTCAGTTGCTCAACAGGTTACAATCTTATTTGCGGCAAACGAAGGATTTTTGGATGAAGTTGATAATAAAGATATTACTTCATATAAGACAGGCTGGTTTGAATACTTTGAAGCTAATCTTCCGGAAATGAGTAAGGCTTTGAATGAAGGTGCAAAATTGTCTGATGAAGATATTGCTACTTTGAAAGCTAAACTTGATGAGTATGGAAAAACTTTGGGGTAAAGGCACTGAGATACTAGAGCTCTAAAGCACTAGTAGAAAGAAAGTAAGTAGGGTGCAGTGTCCCGCACCAAAAGAAAGTAGGTTGGGTGGAACCCAACAACATTGAGAATTGAATAATTTGGGTGCTGGTTGGTGCCTCACCCCAACCCTCTCCTCATGGGTAAATAAACGGAGAGGGAGAAGGATATAATATGCCAAACTTAAAAGACATAAAAAGCAGAATAAATAGTGTTCAAAACACTAAAAAAATAACAAAAGCTATGAAAATGGTCGCTGCTGCCAAAGTTAAAAAAGCAGAATCTACCGTAAAAGCTGCAAGACCGTTTTCTGATGAGCTTTTGCATTTATTCAGAAAAATGCTTGCTACGGTTAATGAATATTCAACGGGCGGTTTAAAAGTAGAAAGAGCATTGGATAATTATGCCGAGCTTATTAAACCAAGAGAAGTTAAAGCGGAAGGTTTGCTTGTTATCACTTCAAACAAAGGATTAGCCGGAGCTTATAATGCAAATGTAGTCAAAGCTGTTTTTAAACGGATTAAGGAAAATAAAGAAAATGGCATAAAAACATATATATATCCTGTTGGACAAAAAGCGATATCAGCCTTTAAACACAAACAAAGTGAAGATTTTGTTTTGAAAGATGGATATTTAGCAATAATAAACAATCCTACTGCTACAGGTGCGACTATTATTGCAGAAGACTTGGCATCTGATTTTGTAAATGGAGAATTAGACAGTATAGATGTATTTACAACGCATTTCAATAACATGATGTCATATAATGTTGTTGCATGGGAAATTTTGCCGGTAAAAATCGAAAAAGAACAAGGAACTGAAATTGATCCTTTAATGTTATTTGAGCCTTCTCCGCACGCAATATTGCAGCAGCTTGTGCCAATGTACATAACAAATTCTATATACCAAGCATTATTGGAAGCAAATGCCAGTGAATTGGCATCTCGTATGACTGCGATGTCTGCGGCATCAAATAACGCTGAAGAAATGATAAATACTTTAACGGTTGATTATAATAAGGCACGTCAAGGAGCAATTACTCAAGAACTTGTTGAAATTGTTTCAGGCGCAAATAGTGTTAACAACTAATAAGAAATTTGCATATAAACTAATTTAGTCATTAAGCTTTATGCTTAGTGACTTATTTAGTTTTGGTGTAAAGGCTAGTAGGATTATAAAAGCTAAGAATGATAGTATTGCAAGTGGTGCAAAAAGCTGAAATGCTGACAAAGTTTCGTATTTTCCGCCCCAGAATCCGGCAAGCGTATCACCTATAAAACAAGTGAAAAACCAGCACCCCATAGTAAGTGATAGAAATTTTTTCGGAGCGAGTTTTGACACTAAAGACAAACCTATAGGAGAAAGACAAAGCTCTGAGAGCGTCATGGTAAAATAAACAAAAACAAGCCATAAAGGAGATATTTTGGCTGTTTCACCTGATATTCCGGCAAACATCATAATAATATATGAAATAGACATTAATAGCAGCGCAATAACAAATTTTTCTACAGAAGTGGGTTCTTTTTTCTTGGTTTTTAACCATTCCCACAGAAAAGACATTAATGGTGCGAGTGTTATTATGAAAAGCGGATTAAGCGATTGAAAATATCCTGTAGGAATTTCGTATCCGAAAACAGTTCTGTCTGTTTGGTATTCAGCAAATAAAGTCAGAGATGTGCCAGCCTGTTCAAAGCAAATCCAAAATGGAATTGTGAACAGCATAAGTATAACAAGAGAAAATAATTTAGAATTCTCTTGGTTTGAATCATTGAGTTTGTCTTTTTTGATAAGAATCGGCTTCAGTCCTTTGTCACCAAGCAGTTTGTTTTCATATAGTTTGTATAAAGTTAACCCGATAAGCATTCCTAACCCTGCAGAGGCAAATCCCCATTGAAATCCGTATTTTAAAGCAATAGTTCCGCAGATTAAAGGCGAAAAGAATGCTCCAAAGTTTATTCCCATATAGAAAATTGTAAAAGCGGAATCTTTTTTGTTGTTGTCGTTGCCGTATAAAAGTCCGAGAACAGAACTGATATTAGATTTAAAGCAGCCGTTAGCACAAACCATTAAAAATAATGAGGCTAAGAATAAACTATGCCCACCAAATGCAAGTAAAAAAAGTCCTGCACTCATGAGAATTCCTCCGGCTGTTATACATTTTCTTTGCCCAAAGTACCTATCTGCTAAATATCCGCCTATTAATGGTGTAAGATATACAAGTCCTGTGTATATTCCATAAATACTTCCGGCTTTTTGAGCAGAAAACATAAGAACTTGTATCATATATAAAACTAATAATGCGCGCATTCCATAGAAAGAAAATCTTTCCCACATCTCAACGAAAAATAATAAATATAACCCCTTAGGATGACTTTCTTTAAATTTAATAAGCATACAGGAATTGTATCATAAATTGTAATTATGTATTTTTTTGTGTTTATATTTGTTGGTGTTTGTAACAAAAGTTTTACAAATGTTACAAAAATAACAAAATATCGAAAAATCTAGTAGAATTATATTAAGGAGAGATTATGAGCGAAACAAAAATCTGTAGACATTGCGGTAATGAAGTAAAAAGTGATGCTATAAAATGTAAATTTTGTAAAAAAGATCTTATGATACCGGATACCCCAGAGATGTTTTGTACAAGGTGTAACGCTCCGGTAAACGCAGATGATAATTTTTGTCAGCGCTGCGGAGCAATATTTAATATACCTGAACCTATAGAAAAGCCAGCTCATAATATGAACGGAATTCCTTATAATATAGGAATTTTGTTGAAAGCATTTGCATTAAGTTTTGCTATAACTATATTGGTTACATCAGGTAAGGATATATCAATCGGTGTCGCATCAATTTATTATATAGTTGCGTTTATATTGTCAGAAATCTTTTTATATATTTATTTTTTGCCCTCAATTCTTGCTATAGAAAATAATAAACCAAATATGTTGTCATTGTATATTTGTAATTTGTTGTTTGGAATAACAATAATAGGCTGGTTTGTAACATTGGTATTTTCACTTCCGTCTGATCAGGATAATTAGTTAAAATTTCAAGAATAAAAATTTAAAAAACAAACTATAGATGTTTATATATCAACAAAACAATCCAACTCTTTTATAAAATAACAGTCGGTTTGAGAAGAAAGAACAGGGTTTTTGAAAATTATTTTTGTGCAAAAAATTGCACCCTACAAACTTTTGAAGTGCTAGGCTAATTCTCAATCTATAGTTAATGTTTCTTAACATACATGACAATTTATTCTATGTTTATGACTTTATATACATGTAGAAGTATGCTCATTATCTAGGATTATGTAATAATGATAAGACCTGTGTCTATTCAAAACACACAAACAGTCAGTAAAAATATATCTAATATAATACCTAAGCAGTGTAATGAAGTTACAAATCAAGTAAAAAAAGAGCTTCCGAGCTATTCAATTAGCTTCTGCTCGGTACAAATCCAGTTAATAGGTCGGGTTTCAACCCGACAAAAAACAAAATATGTGTCGGGCTAAAGCCCGACCTATA
>CADBXV010000081.1:0-9686 GCA_902798645.1 uncultured bacterium | reverse complement strand
GTACCAAAGACTTCTTGTTCTTATGATTATCAAAAAATTGCTGACAATAGTGAAATTACCAGAGAATTATATCAATTTAAAAATGCTGTTGGGAAAATTGTTAAAGAAGTTGAGAATGTTATCAAAGGAAATGTTTTAAAAGAAGTTAAAGTAACTGCATACGAAACAAGAAAGGACGCTGATATAAAAAGAGTTTTTGTAAAAGATGCAAAAACGGGCAATATATCATACACAAAAGAAGAAACATTCCCAATGGAACAGGGTAAAATGAGTTATATTGAAAAAGTTGAGAGAGGCAACGCTGATGAGCATAAAATAAAATTTGTGTCTGAAGGAATCCAAGACAAAGAAATTTCATATAAAACAAATTGGGATGGGAAAAAGCCAAAAATTAAATATAAAAATATAAAAGGTAAACTACCCAAAGAAGGATTGGAATACTTACCTCTTATTGTTTCAGAAGGTTCTACAAAAAGAATTAATCATATTGCACAAACACAAATAAACCAGCATTCAAATATTGTTGGTATTGCAAAACTTCCTATAATTGTTTCATTTGAATTTCTGAATAAAGGTAAATCATATTCTCAAATTAAAAATAGCGGACTCCCGGGACGTGCAGGTCAGGCAAGGTTTGATACTGTTCAAATAGTAAACAGAATAAAGACAAACGAAAAAATTCTATCAATTCTATCACATGAATATCAACATTCTGCTGACCATATTGGTATAACGCAAGCTAATTTTACCAAGAATTTATATATTCTGCTAAAATATATCAGAACCAAGTGTGGCATTGATAGTTTTAAAAATCTTTCTTTTCGAGATAAAAAGGATGCTTTTCTAAGATTAAAATCTATGAAAAATGGAATTTTCTTACCCCACACATCAAAAAGTAGCGAATATAAAAAACTTGGTTTTAATATCCGATTGTTTAAAAGAAGATATAATCCGGAAGAAGTAGATTATTCAACTTATCAGTATAAAAATCCGCTTGAGGTAAGAGCGTTTGATAAGAGCCGTAAAGAATTAGGTAAATTTTATAATATGTTATTGTCTATCAAAGATTTGTTAACTCAAAAATAGATTTACAGGAATCATCCAATATGGTCAAATATTAATCAAAGTGGGTGTTTCTAGCTTGTAGCTTGTAGGTTGGGCATACTTGCCCAACAATAACTTTTGTGTGCAATTATGTGCAAAAGGGTGCAAGAAAAGTCATTTTTGGAATAGTTTGAAATTTAGATTTTTAATCGTATTCCGACCGCTACAATTCAATGTTGTTGGGCAAGTATGCCCAACTTACCCTTGTTACCTTCTGCAAAAGAACACATGATTTGAGAAGAAAGAACACCGATTTTGATGATTTTTAATATAAAAAACATAACTTTGTCTTGTTATTGTTAGGTTTCACCCAACTTACAAACTAAAATATCAAGTATTTATTTTATGCGTTCATTGTGTTAATCAATTTGTGCAATCGGATAAATAGATTTATATAGTTTCACAATGTTCAAATCAATTTCTGCATAGAATCCGCCTTGTTCATTTTTTGCATTTGAGCAGAGTTCGGTCGTTGGCGCAATAACAAGAGAATTTCCAATACATGATACATTGTTATTACATTTGCCTATTTGGTTGCAGGAAACAATATATACAAGATTGTCGTATGCTCTTGTTTTGTTCATTGCAAGCCACATATCCTGGGCATTTTTTAGGGCAGAGTCGTCATTATATATTTCATTTGGAACAACCCATGCTGTAGGTAGAACTATAATCTCTGCGCCTTGTTTTACTAATTCTTTATAATGAAGTGGATATCTAATATCATAGCATATTCCAATTCCAACTTTTCCAAAATCTAAATCAACGGTTACAAGTCTATTTCCTGCGGTAATTCTTTCACCTTCTGTTCCGCCCATATAGTTATACAAATGTATTTTTCTGTACTTATTAACTATGATACCATTTCTATCAATTATAAATGAGGTATTATACAGTTTTCCATTTACACCTTCTATGACAGAGCCTGCGATAATATTTGTATTGTATTTTTTTGCGAGTTCGCAAACATATCGGATTGTATCACCGCCGTCTTCGGGTTCTGGTAAATTTATAAAAGAATCGTGATCAATACCTGTTGAAAAAAATTCAGGCAGAACGACCAAGTCTAATTTCTTGTCTGAATTTTTCTTTATAAAATAATCTATCTTACGTAAATTAGCATATTTATTCCCAATTATTGGGTTTATCTGAATATTTAAAATTCCTGTCATAATACCCTCTGACATGAATTATAATATAAACATATGTTATTTATGAGCACGTAGGTTGGGTGAAACCCAACAACAATTTTTGAGTGCAAAAATTAGGACAAAATGTGCAAATAAGCAGACATTTTAGTTACCAAAATCGGACATACCGGACTTTTATACTCAACATATTTCCGACCATAATGTCACCCTGAATTTATTTCAGGGTCTTGCCAGAACATAGTAAACACGCCACTTTTGCAAGATGCTGAAACAAGTTCAGCATGACAGTACGCTTATTTTCTTCCGACCAAAAGTCCTGTTGTAAAAGGACACCTTCTGAGCAAAACGGACAAAAAATACACTCAAAATGGACTAAAATATACAACACCAAATGTCCTGAAAAAAGGTAGGTATTCAACAAAAAACGGCTAGAACAATAGTTCTGCCGTTTTTTCAGAGGGGATGGGATTCGAACCCACGGTAGAGCAAGCCCTACACAACCCTTCCAAGATTGCACCATCAACCACTCGGACACCCCTCTTAGTTGTGATTATATTATATATAAGACAGTTCTTATTGTAAAGATTTTTGTGTTATTATATTCTAAGTGATATAATTTTTATGTTATATTAAATATACACTGGCAACAAATTTTTTTCACAAGTTTTTTTGTGGGCAGGAGATATAAAATGCGTATTAATAAAATAGATAATAAAGTTTTAAATTTGTTAAACGGTTACAAGGTTATACGTAAAGTAAATCTGGGACCAAAGGAATATAAAAAAATGCACGATGCTTGTTACAAGTTGGGAGAATTGATTGGACAACCGGCTTCAAGGCTTCAAGAAATGACAAAAGGTGCTGATGTAAACCGATTCACGTTTTTAAAAACTATGGTTAACAAATTCAATTACCAAAATTTTCATAATGTTCAAGATAATTCAGAACATATTTTGAATATATATTCTATGGTAGAAAAACCGACTGCGTTGCATTTAAATATTGTAAGAAAATCAAAAAATACATTTAACGAACTTGAGAAAATTTTTTCTATGGCAAAAGACAAAGAAACATTACAATACGTAGAAGATTTACAATATGGAGAATTAGCAGATTCAAAAATCCCGTCAAAGATTATTTTGGATATACTTAATTCTAAAAACAGACTCAGATATGTAGAAAAGCCGGAAAACTATTCTTCATATTTAAGGCTTCATGCAAATAATGAAGATGCAATATCTAACTTAGACAGATTAATAGAAACAGGTAAATATAGCAAATTCCGTTCCGATGCACAATTAGCGGTAAAAAAACTAATGAGAAATAAAAAAATAGAAGTTGCAATGGAAGGTAAGACTTCTGATTTGGAGAAAATGTATTCAAAGGACAGAACAGGATTTTTAACTTCGCTCATAAGAAACTTTATTCCAAATAGGAAAGCTCCGAGTGAAGACACAAAAGCTGTTGTTGTAAAAATGTATGGTTCGTTGGATTCAAAAAACTCAAATATAAGAAATGCAATTATTGAAAGATTTAAAAATGCTCCGGTCCAAGACAGAACGGCGGAAATTGTTGAGATGCAAAATTTATTTAATCGAATAGATAAGGATAAAGATGCAAAAATATTTGTTCAAAAAGCAATATCAAAAGATTTGAAGATAGGATCGATTGCTGAGCTTAATGAAGTTATAAATGTAACACCGCTTAAGAAAGCTAATGTATTTTTTAATAATGCAAAAAGAATTATAGAGCGTTCCGTTGGAGAAGAAAGAAAATCAGCATTAACTTTAGAACTGGAAAATCCTTTTTTTGAATCAAAAATTCCTCAAACAGGGAAAAAAAGAATAGTAAGAATGTTTGCTGACAGACCTCAACATGACGGATTTTTTACCAGAACTGTAAAAATTATAGAAAATAAGATTAACCAATACAGATATAGCGGAATGTCTGCATAAATTTTTGTATATTCTGTTAATAAATGATACTGTGTGGGTAAAATATCTTAACATCTGCCCTACAAACTATTGAATTCCTTTTTTTGTAATGATAAACTCATACCTATAAGAAGAAAAGGAGTTTAATATGTTTTGTTTAACATCACAAAAAAATGACGCTAAACTTATCGGTGAAGCGCTAAAAGTTTTAGGTAAAGATAATTTGGCATTAATTATCCATGGAGGCAGTTTTCCTTCAAACGATGGAGAAGATACCGGTTTCGGAACTTTCAATTCCGATGCAGGGCATTCACTAATTGATTATGCTTCCGGAATTTTTAACGCACTTCAGCTAGGACCGGCAGGAAAAACAAAAGGCTCGGATTCTTCTCCTTATACAGGAACAATCTTTTCCGGAAACCCTTTGTTTATTGATTTAAAACAATTAACAGATAAAAAATGGGATAATATTTTATCAGAAGAAACTTTCAAAAAAGTTGTTCAAAATAATCCAAAACAAAATACAGGAAGAACTTGTTATTCATATATATTTAAAGCTCAAAATGAAGCATTGAAAGAAGCTTGGACATCTTTTAAAGAAAAAGAACATGGCGGACTTTTAGGCTCTCATTTGTTGAAAGAGTTTAAAAAATTCAAAAAAGAAAATGAATTTTGGTTAGAAAATGACTCTTTGTATGAAGCTCTTTCTATAGACAATGATAATGATTATTGGTACATTTGGAAAAATGAAACAGATAAGAGATTATTGAATCCAAAGAACGATGAAGAAAAGAAAGTTTTTGCTAAACGTATTGATGAGATTAAAGAAAAATACGCAGATGAAATAGATTTTTACAAATTCTGTCAATTTGTGTTAGATAAACAAAACGAAGAAACAAAAAAATATGCACTTTCTAAAGGCATCAAAATGATTGCAGACAGACAAGTTGCATTTTCGGACAGAGATGTTTGGGCATATCAATCACTGTTCTTGGAAGGTTGGTTATTAGGTTGTCCTCCGGATTACTTCTCAAAAGACGGACAAGCGTGGGGATTTCCGGTAATGGATCCTGATAAGATGTACAATAAAGACGGCTCCCTCGGTGAAGGCGGAATGTTGATGAAAAATCTTTTCAAAAAAATGTTCAAGGAAAACCCCGGAGGTGTAAGAATTGACCATATAGTCGGCTTGATTGACCCATGGGTATACAAAGCAGGTAAAAAACCAATGTGTGAAGAAGGTGCAGGAAGACTATATTCTTCCCCTGAACACCCTGAGCTTAAAAAATATGCAATCGCAAGAGAAGAAGATTTGGATTTAACTCTGGAAGCTGATAAGGAAAAGAGGGTAAAAACTCTTTCTGATGAACAAATTACGCTATATGGCAGATTGATAGAAAAAATCGTAATAGGAGCAGCAAAAGAGTGCGGATTGGATAAAAATGCTATTGTTTGTGAGGATTTGGGAACTCTTACAAACCCTGTTGATGCAGTTATGAAAAAATATGAACTTCAAGGTATGAGATTAACTCAATTTGTAATTCCTGAAAAACCTGAACACCCGTACAGATGTAAAAATATTACTGAAAATGTTTGGGCTATGGTTGGAACTCACGACAATAATCCTATTGAAAAATGGGCAGAAAGTATGATTAATACTCACGAAGGATATTTGCACGCAAAGAATTTGGTAGAAGATTTGTATGCGGAAGCTGATAATAAAGATGATATTATTGTTAAGATGACAACAGATAAAGATTTCTTAAAGTTTGTAAAACTTGTTGAGATATTTGCATCAAAGGCAAGAAATGTTCAAATTTTCTTTACGGACTTCTTCCAAATTAATGAAACATATAATACACCGGGAACTTCAGGGGATCAAAATTGGTCATTGAGATTACCGAACAACTTTAAGGAAATGGATGCAATTGACTTGCATGCAATCTTAAAACAGGCAATTTTATCAAGAGGAAAAGAGTTTGCGGATAAACACTCAAAATTGGTTGCTAAGTTATAAGGATTAATTGATTGTTAGAAGATAAAAAGGCGAACTTTGGTTCGCCTTTTTCTATTTTAAATCATTAGTTTTAAAAGTGTTATACCCTTCATAGTGATAGCTCGCGTCAATTCCTTTCATATATATATATCTGTTATTTATGTCAGAAGTTAACGCTGATTTTAGTAAAACTTTTATTTCTGTATCTTTTATTGGACTGCGTTCCATTGCGAGCAAATAGTCTTCTTTATCAACAAGGCTCCAATCAACTACTATACCAATTTCTTTTTTTAGCATTAAATCAAGCCAAATTCTGGTACTTCTTCCGTTACCTTCTCTAAAAGGATGAGCGACGTTCATTTCAACATATTTTTCAATAATTTCATCAAAATTAGATTGAGGCATAGAATCAATATGTTCTAAGGAGGTTTTTAGATACATAACAGGTGTAAAACGGAAATTCCCTTTTGCAATATTTTCAGTCCTAATCATTCCTGCAAATGGGTAAATATCTTCAAACAGATATTTATGAATTTTAGCAAGAGAGTCAAATTTTCCTGCTTCAAGGTTGTTTAAGAACCCGTTTTCAAACATTTGAACTGCTTTTGTTTTGCTGATTCTTTCTTCTTCTCTGGCTAAATCAGCAGAGTTTGTAATATTCAACTTGTTTTCTAAGACCATAAAACCTCGCTTTTATCAAATTATATCATAAATTACTGCGGTAGAAAACGGTGATCTAACGGTAATTGTTAAGCTCATAGGCTGGGTGATACCCAACAAAAACTTTCAAAAACAAGGGTGCGTCGCTTTGACACACCTTTTAAATTTATTTTTTATGTAAAATTAAATCCTGTTTTTTATCTAAATGTCCTGAAGGTATTTTTATTTGTAAAGATTTTTAATCAAAGGCTAAAGTTTTAAAAAAAAATACCGATATAAAATATATAAATAAATTTTGTATTCGTGGAGATATTAAATATAATATGCAAAATGTAACATTTGGTTCACTAACGGCAAGATCTGCGCATCAAATTAATTTTGAAGTTTTTGATGTGGATAAGGATGGTATTATAACTCAAGAAGAATTGACATCAGTTCTTGAGAAAAATGAACTTGATGTTTTGGACTTGTCAGTTATAGACAAAGATGCAGACCAAAAAGTTACCGAAGAAGAATATATATTATGGCAGCAGGAATCTGAAATTCATGAGATAACTGAAAAGATAAAGGAGCAGGCATCAAAAGACTTGGTTGGAAAATCTCCTGCTGATATAAAAAAATTTATGGACAAATTGAGCGATTACGAAAAAGCATTTGAAGAAGAATATAAAAAAAGCAATAAAGACATTTCCCAAATGTCAAAAGTTTATAAAAAGCAGATTCCGACAAAATACTCAGAGTTAAGACGAGATGTTTTGATGAACACACAAGATGCGATTAAAGAGCGAGTTATAGAAAACGTCATCAGTCAATTTTTGGAAAATGATAAGCAGACCGGCGGATTGTTTATGAGTTATTTAGGAGATAACAATACGCTTTCCGATAATGCAAAAAGATTGTTGAGTAAAGAACTTGGAAAAGAGGCGGACAAGTTTATAAAAAAATATGACGGAGATAATTTAGAAGAAGATTTAACGGCTTATTTAATTAAATATTTATCATTTTCCGACAAGGAAAAACTTGCCGGTACGATTAGCGTATGGGAGAAAGGCAAAGAGGAACTTGCAAAGCTTCCTGCTGAGGTAGCATTAATGCAAGCAAAAGATATGGCAAAAAACTTTATATTGCAGGCATTGGAGCAAGGCATAACCCCAACATTGGGTAATGTAACTATAAGGACAGAAGTAGCAATCTTGCCTGCGCTGGCTCAGTTTAATTATAAGCATACATTGGTAGAAGCTGTAGATAAAATTATAAATGAATTGTCTGAGAAAAATAAAATAGAAGAACTTAATCAAAAAAGCTCAGAAGGTCAAGAAACTACATCATCCGTTAATTTCGATTTAGAAGATATCCAAAACGATAATAATATTTTTCAGTAAATTTTAAATAAACAATAATTTAATTTTTTTTGTTTTGTAATTATTGAGAAATTTAATAAATTGTTAAGCAAAAATGAAAATCTTTACAATTGCCTCAAAGTTAATCATAATGCCATACGTAACGGAACGGAACGAAACGTAGGTAATTTATATTTGTCAATTATTATTTCTTCAAAAACTTTTAATAAATACAAGAGGATATTAATTAAATAAAGGAGAATATTATGGTACAAGAGGCAAAATTGATTGTTACAGAGGGAATGAAAGTTGATTATGTGAAACAGCATGGTAACAGGGCTCAACAGATTGCAGTTAAATTGTTCGATGCGGATGATAGCGGTGACTTGAAAGGAAGTGAGGTCGAGCTATTCAATAATTGTGTTTTCAAATTAGAGAATGACAAATTTACAATATATGATAATGGATTAAGGAAAGACGGACATGGAGGTAAAATTGTATTTAATTTAGAAAAAGCAAATGATTGTGGTAGTGGTTATGGTTACGAAGATTTGGGTATAAGTTTTAGTAAAACGAAATACGGTAAAGATTCATTGGGGTACAGACATCTAGGGGAACAGGATGAATATCATTACGGTGATCTTTGTTATCATAAAAATATAGCAAGTTTTGACGAAATTCAATTTAAATATGGGAAATATCCTGAAAAAATGACAAATGCAAAAATACCTTGGTTGGAACAAGCCGGTTCTTATGTGATGCGAAAAATTATAAATTCTATGCCAAAACCAGGTAACGAGGAAAGAATGGATGAATGGATGGATTCGCAATATGATTCACAGAGATGATAAAAAATCAGCTGTATATAGTTGTCAGTAATGTATGGTGCGTCAAAATGGCGCACCTTTTTAAATGTATTTTTTAAGTAAAAACTGACTATTTCTAATCTTATTATCCTGAAATTTGACTTTTTTTGTAAATTTTTGTAAATCTTTTTGACATCCTTAAAAATATTTACCTCTCACTGTTGACAGTGATTTTTGTTTGACTTACGATTAGAATGCTATAGTCGAAAGTAATAGCCCGATGCGAAAATTCTAGTCGGCTGGACAAGGTGAAAAAGCTGATTTACAGATGATTTACGCTCGGATTAGTTAATACAAAAATGAAGGAAAGAAAAATGGCAACAGATTCAAAAAGACAAAGAATTAGAGTTTGTTTAAGATCTTACGAACACAAATTGGTTGATGTATCAGCTGAGAAAATCGTAGAAACTGCAAAAAGAACAGACGCTAAAGTAGCCGGACCTATTCCTTTACCAACTAAAAGACGTATTTATTGTGTATTACGTTCACCACACGTTGATAAAAAATCTCGTGAACACTTTGAGATTAGAACTCACAAACGTATTATCGATATTTACGAACCTACTCAACAAACTACGGAAGAATTGAGTAGATTAGACTTACCTGCCGGTGTAGATATTGAAGTTAAATTATAA
>CADBXV010000080.1:7350-10428 GCA_902798645.1 uncultured bacterium | reverse complement strand
ATATTTATTCAACATAAAACGATAATCTTCATCCAAGTTTTCTCTCTTTAACAAAGATATATATCTTTTTAAATCTTTATTATTAATATCTCTGTCACGTTTTGTTGAATTTATCATGATAGTATAAGCATCTTCAGCTTCGTTATTTTCTTTAAGAATATTATGCTTTTTAATTTTATTAATCTTATGGAAAATACCGCTTCCGTCAATATCATATACAGTTACATCATATAATCCCCACGCAGAAGTACCGTCAGAGCTTTTTTCAAATTTTCCGGTTTGAGCAACAGAGATATTTGATATTGCATGCAGATCGTTGAATACTTCCTTAGAAAAATTCATTACAATAACATCATACATCTGATTATCTTCGAACTTAGAAACAATGACTGCTTGTTCCGGATGATTATTACTGTCTTTTTTTGTATAAATAAATTGAGTTAAAGGTCTTCCGCCTTTAATTTCTTGTAATTTTTGGCAAGAATAAGGAATCCACTTATCATAAGTTACAAAACACAGGTATGTAACAATAAAACTAAGAACTAATAATGGTCTTAAGATGCGTGAAAATGACATTCCAACAGCTCTGAATATTGTAAGTTCAGAATCTTTACTCAATTTATCAAATGTGAATAATGAGCCCAGAAGCAGACCTACAGGAAATGCTTTTCCCAAAATTTTAGGAAGTTCATAAACCAAAACCATAACACCAGTCTTAACAGTATATGCACCTTCGAGAATTTTTTTAATTGTATTTAATAACATCTCCGGTGCAATCCACACAATTGTAAACAACATAATTGCAACTATTGTTGTCGTTAGAACTTGTGTAAAAATATATCTGTCATATACAGTAAAAAACTTTTTCATTTAGAGTTGGAAATCCTTTCCTAAATAAAATTCTTTTGCAACAGGATCAACTGCTACATCTTCACTCTTACCTTGAATTTTAATTTTTCCGTCAAATATTACATAAGCTCTGTCTGTAATTGATAATGTAGCCTTAGGATTGTGGTCTGTGATTAATACACCGATTCCTTTGTCAGCCGATATTTTTCTGATATTGTCTTTAATATCTCCTATAGCAATTGGGTCAATACCTGCAAACGGTTCATCTAAAAGCATAAAATCAGGACTGGCTGCTAAAGCTCTTGCAATTTCGACACGTCTTCTTTCTCCACCTGACAAAGCAACCGCAGGAGATTTTCTTAATTTTTCGACGCCAAATTCATTTAGAAGCTCTTCCATTTTTGATTTTTTTTCATTTACTGTCAATTTATCATTCATTTCTAAAACCAATTGTAAATTTTCTTCAACAGTAAGTTTTCTAAAAATAGAATTTTCTTGCGGCAAATATCCAATACCTGCTTTCGCCCTTAAATTCATTGGCCAACTTGTAATATCTTGACCGTCGATATAAATGTTACCTTTATTAGGTTTTACAAGTCCTACTATCATGTAAAAAGTTGTAGTTTTACCTGCCCCGTTAGGTCCTAACAGACAAACGACTTCACCTTTATCCATATAGAAAGAAATGTCATTTACGACACTTCTGTCACCATATATCTTAACTAAATTTTTAGCCTCTATTCTCATTATAAATCCCCATATATCTGTATTATAAATAATACTACAAAAGCGCTTGATAATAAATTGTAAAGTTTTGTAACAATAATGTATAAAAAAAGTCAATTTCAGTAAATATAAATACTTTATATTAATGTAAGGTTAAATTAGGTTAATTCTAAAAATATTGTAGGAGGTCACTATGAGTGATAGAATATCATCTATAGGAAGTTACGGCGGGCTTGGAGCAGCCGGTTTATACGGTTCATATTATGACCCCTCAATGATGATGGCAATGGGCGGTTACGGAAGCTACGGTATGACAAACCCAATGATGATGGGCGGATACGGTATGGGCATGATGGGTGCAATGTACAATCCGACATTTATGGGACAATATACCGATATGATGAAACAAATGTACAGCGCTCAAAATGAGATTCAAAAATTACAAATACAAAATGCATCAAATTTACATGCCGAAAAAGAAAGAGCTCAAGTATATAATGCAAATGTTCATGACAGAGCATTTTTTGAAACAGTTGCCGTAAACGGTGATGTACAAAAAGGTATCAGAGAAATCTATGATGCAATAAGAAAAGGTGACTCAGATTATGTAGCTCAAAAATATTATGAATTAAAACAAGTTATCTTTAATAAGTACAGCGACCACTTTTCAAATCCGGCAAACGGTTTAAATGAAAAAGAAAATATCGATCACTATATCTCAACTCTTTATTCAGAAATAGCAGGCGGATATAACCCCGGAGCGCCAAAGCCAGATTTGAGAACAGATATATTAACATACGGAGAAACCCCATTTGAGCACGGAATGAATACAACATTCTTAGGAAACAGTGGTCATAATAAATTAAATGCAGAAGAATGTTTAAATAAAATTTATGGTACAAATATTAATGATGCAGGAAGCAAAGCAAAAGCTGAAGAGATTGGACAATGGGCAGGCAGAGCAAAAGAAGGCGCAATGGCTGCAGGCTTGGGTGCTGTAGGCGGTATGACATTAGTAGGGTTTGGAAGATTGACACCTGTAAAATTTATAAGCAATATTTTCAAAGGTAAATTTAAAGCAGGTGCTTGGTTAGGAGCTATCGGATTAGGTATAGTTGATACTCTTTGGCAAATGGGCAGATCATAAATTTTCCATATAATATAAATAAAAACGGCAGATAGTTAATCTGTCGTTTTTGAGTTCTTGACAATAAATCTTTATATCATATTATATAATATGTAACAAAGGTGATGGGACGTCGCCAAGTGGTAAGGCAGCTGGTTTTGGTCCAGCCATCTCGGAGGTTCGAATCCTTCCGTCCCAGATTTTAAAAGATCCGCAAGGGTCTTTTTTTTATTAGGAAGGAGAGAACCTCCACATCACAGAGTGATGTCAGGTTCGAGCGCGAGCGAGCAAAGTGCGGAGGATTTTTGCAAAAAGGACGTAAGTCCTTGAAGCAAAATCCGAAGACACGTTTAATGCGAGTGAGCAAGACAATCCTT
>CADBXV010000080.1:0-7308 GCA_902798645.1 uncultured bacterium | reverse complement strand
CCGTCCCAGATTTTAAAAGATCCGCAAGGGTCTTTTTTTTTGTTAGGAAGGAGAGAACCTCCACATCACAGAGTGATGTCGTTATTAAATCTTGAATATTTAAAATTTTTATATTAAAATCTTTCCGTAAACATTAGTATTTATGTGTATTATATGGAATATTAATTTTTGTAAATATTTAAAAAAACATGCCAAAAATATAGCAAAATTTTTTATCCTTAACACTTTATATATATAGAAGGAGTACCTGCAGGTGTTTATAAATAAAATTAACGGTGTATCGTCGAATATTGGGTTTAAATCTGTAAACAACAGAATTAATGATGTTGGGGAAAACATAAAAAGATTTAGCTACAACTACGACAATAAAAATGGCAATGAAAGCTGCGAAATACACATTTTTAAAGTGACAAAGCTTGATAATCACAATTATAAAGTAGACAAAACACCGATATATGTACTTCCTTTAACACCTGAAGGAGCAGAGATTAATTTACAGAGTGTAACCGATTTAGATAAAGATGAAGCATTTGCATACAAAGTAGTCAGAAAAAATAAGCAAGGCAACATTGTTTGGGAAGGCGCTGATACCGGTGTCAAAATGCATGAATTATCAGACGGTATTTACGGATTTAGAGACAGCCTTGACAAAGTAGGTGACAGCAAAAAATACCAGCCGTTAGACGACAGAGGCAAGCCTAAAACAATATATGATGATAAAGGAGAATTAATAAAAAATCCTTCTTATAGTTATACAACATCTAAAATTACAAAACCTGAAGATGAAAAGAAGTGGGAATATACACTTGTAACACAAAAAGGAACAACACCGCTAACTCAAGGTCTCGGATACTTAGCGATGCCTGATACTTTTATGCCCGGTATGAGATATAAAGGTTTTAACGAAGAAGGTACCGGAGAACTTTTATACGATGCAAATTATCAAAAAAAGATGGAAGGCATGGTAAAAACAGTATCTAATATGTACGGAGGAAATATTGCCGGACTTGAAGCTTTTGTGCCAGAATTAAAGAAACTCGGTGTGAAAAAATTCTTTACAACACCATTAGCAAACGGAGATAACAGAACTTCGCACGGATACTATAATAAAAATAATATGCAAGTACCTGAAAACATGGGGAATAGCGAAAATTACGATTCTCTAATGAAAGCTGAATTTAAAAACGGTATGAGTCATGTTTTTGATGCAACGCTTACATCTGAAGGCATAGAAGGAATACACGTAAGATATGCTTTACGCTGGGGAGATAAATCTCAAACCGCCAAGTGGTTTAGAATGAGCGGATTGAAAGATGCCGGTATCGGTTTTGGTGTAGTTCCTAACGAAGCAAACAATTTGAGACACAGAATTGTAAATGCTCCGTATAAATACGAAAAACAAAGTAACGGAACATATAAAAAAGTAGTTAACAATGATTACAAACCTAATCAGGAAACATTACTTCAAATATACGATGCTTCACAGGTTTCTCAAGAACAATTGAGTCAACTTGACAAGCCTATTGACATGTATAGAGAACTAAACGCAGGAAAAAATCTTGATATTACATCATACGACGACACAACTATAAGTTATGTGTTTGAAATAAATCCGAATGAATATGACAAAAACATAAATAATATTAATGACTTAATAAAAAAAGAAGGAAAGAATATTGAATTAAACAGTCCCGAAGGCACAATTATCGCTTCTAATATGTCAAACTTCCATATAAACAGAATGAGTGACGGATATGTAGCTTGGGATGATAATGCAGATATGGTAAAACTGAATTACGGAATATCAGCGTTTGATGAAAAAGATTTACAGAATATAACAGACAGAGCGGAAAGACAACACGAACAAGAGCTAAGAATTCGAGCATCAAAAGAAACACAAGACATTGCAATTCAGTCATTAAAATATTGGGCTGAAAAAACAAGCACAGCACATACAATTTATACGGCACAAACACTCGGAAAAATAAAATCAGCAGATAAAATTAACCAATTAATCTCAGAAGGAAAGCTTCCGGAACTACCTGAAGGAAAAGAAATTTCACAAAAAATTGTAGAAAACATACTAAATGGTGAATACAATTTATCTTCCAAAGGAATTTTGAACAAAGACGATGTTACAGTTAAATCATTAATGAAGATGCCATTAGATGCACTTGAATTCGGAGAAAATACAGTCGGCGTTCTATCAACATCATATTTTTCAAACAGAGCAACTACAGACAACACAATAGGTATTTCAAGATTTGATTTAATGAAACAAAACAATCCGCACCTTGTTGACACATATGCAAAAGTATATAACAAAGTAAACGGGTTATTTACCAATGAATTAAAAGATTTTGCAGACTCTGTAATTAAAAAAGTCAACGAAAAATCTAATGAACCGCTTATAACATCAGACGGTAATTATACCGAATATGGCGAATATGTAATGGATCTTTTGGGTAAAAATATTACAAAGTATGCATTACTAAAATCATTGTCAGGCGACAGCTTCAAATATAAAATACTTTCTGACGGTACATTAACATATGATTACAACAATATAAAACAAGCAACAACATTAAAAGCGCTGGGCATTAACGCTTCAAATCCTACCGAAGAGGCTGAATTGCTGCAAGACAAAATACAAAAAGGCTTAAAAACACTTTCTTTACAAGACATAGATGTTGTCGCAGAATCAATTTCAAAAACTATCAAAGATACAGATACAAATACTTTCAGACTGTCAGAAGCATTTATAAACAGAGCCGGTTTGGAACTTGATTTCAGGCTTGATGCCGCAAAAGACGTTATGGACTGGGATTCTGTAAGAAACAGAGATGCAGATTTTGATGATACGTGGACAAATCTTATAAACTTCTGGAGCAAAATAGTTCAAGGTATAAAATCAGTTGATCCGCATGCCTACATAGTTGCCGAAATGACAGATATTCCGGATGTAATGAGGGATACGTTCGGAGGCGAAAATTCTTGCCCTTATAACGGTTGGACCAATGTTAATGGTGTAAAATACAACGGTGAGCCGGATGCAATGACTAAATTCTTTAATGAAACAGGAATTACATCAGAAGCGGCATACTCTTATTTCTTTACGGAACTACTAACTTCTTTTTCAAGAGATTTTGAAAGAGGAGAAAACAAATGTGATACTCACGATGATTTTAAACAAAAATATGATATTTTGATAAATACAAGAAGCGCAGATTACCTAAGAAACTTATATACATTTGTAGGTAATCACGACAAAACAAGATCAATTCACGGTTTAGCTGTTGATATGGAATTATTCCATTCAACGCTTCAACATGACAGCAATGATTTTTCAAAAAATCATAAGCAAAGGCTTGATGCCGCAAGAGTTTTATCAGGAGCTAAAAATACAGATGAGATTCCGCTTGAATTAAAATTAAACGCTGATAACCTCAATTATTTCAGAACTGTAAGTGCAAGAGCAGTTGCACAAACTAAACTTTTAATGGATTCAGTTGATAATGATTTAAACGGCATAGCTTCGAAAGATGATGTTAAACTGCTAAGGGAAGCGCTAATAGACCTTGCAAACGGGAATTACCTAAAAAACAAAGCTACCGATAAAATGACAAGAATTAATCTGCCTGAGCTATCAAGTTTGGAAAACGCTATAAGAAAAGTAGTTGAAATTGCAAGAAAAAATGGCGCATCAATATCAGAAGCACAAGTTAACCAAATTATACAAAAGGCAAAAGCTTTAGATACAAATAATTACCTTGTTCACGGAGATTTTGATTGGAGTAATGAAATAGGTGAACAAAACAGAAATTATCTTGGAGAAATTCTTGATAATTATGGTAATGCAAATGACTACAGCTTATATACGGTACAAATTGCCAGAATGATAAAAGATGCCTCAAAAGACAGTTCAAATGCCGTTTCCATAAATAATGCATTAAAAGATTTTGTAAAAACATACAACAGAGAAAAAGTCCGCAAAAATATGGACGAATTTAAAATGTATGAAGATTTTGCAACAGCTAGAAAGAAAAATAGCTATGCGGCAAAAGACTTTAGAGTTGCATTAGAAGAAGCATTTGCACAGGCAGAATTCAAATCAGGCAGAAAAATCTCAAATAAAGAAAATATTATAGCTGCTGTTTATAATTCAGTAACAGAACCCGCTATAAAAAAACACGCTATGATGCTTTCGTTCTTAAGCGGTTTCTGTGGAATTCCGACAATTTTTGCAGGTGACGAGTACGGTGATACCGGTTATGAAGATAAATCAAAAAATCCGATAGTAGGAAACAGGATGGCATCAAGACGTTCAGAATTAGAGAATGATACAATAATGGGCAGAATAATGAACAAATATAAAAACATAACATACGATGCCCAAAGACACAAAGCTGAAATAAAGCCGCTGCGAAACGGATCACCATACAGTATGGATGTTATGGTAAACGGTAGAAACCGAGATGAAGTATTAGCAAGAATTTCTGAAATTGATGCTATTTGTAACCATTTAACCAAAGGCTCAAGACTTGAACAACAATTAAGACAAGAACAAAATGCTTTAAGATTGCATCTGGCAAAAGTTGCATTTATGATGCTAGGTGATGACGGAGATATGGCAATATCGGTATTTAATGCGGCAGGCATTGATCACGGAAACAGAGTAAATTATTATGAAAAATACGGATTACACACAAAATCTGAAAGAGAAAATTTCATAAGGGATAATAACATTGAAACTATAAACCCTAATAATCCGTATATTCCTATTCAACAAAAAACCGAAATGGATGCAATACTTATGGGAGCAGGTGTTGCAATTCCTCTTGGAACAATTTTTATAAATGCTGACTCAAGAGATAAAACAAAATATATAGTAAAAGAAATCAATAACAGAATCGGAATAGTTCGTGCCGATGGTAAAAAGATAATTATGGACGGACTAACAGCTAAAAATGGCACTATGATTTTAAGAAAACTTAAGAATATTGCATTTAGAGGTTCACAAAATACCTATAATCAGCAATACAACATAGTAAGCAATCCGTACGGCAAAACAACCGAAGTTAAAACAGGTAAAGCTTTATCCGTGATTTCTCAATAAAACTATATATCTACACCGGACATCATATTGATAAGAGTGTCAATTGTATTTTGCATACTTACGCTATCAGTTGTTCTTTGCTGCAAAAATGCATTAATCTTAGGCATCATCTCAATTGCAATATCCAACCTTGGATTTGTTCCTGCTTGATACATACCTACATCAATTAAGTCTTTATTTTCACGATATAACGATAAAAGTGTACGCATTTTTGCAGCAGCTTCTTTATGTTCTTTAGAAGCAATTGCTGACATCAAACGAGAAATACTACCTAAAATATCAATCGCAGGATAATGATTAGATTCAGCAATTTTTCTTGACAAGAAAATGTGACCGTCAGTAATACCACGAACTGTATCTACAATCGGATCTGTAATATCATCGCCTTCCATAAGAACAGTATAAAACGCAGTAATAGATCCTTTTTCACTGTTACCTGCTCTTTCAAGCACTTTTTGAAGCCAAGAAAAAATTGAAGGCGGATAACCTTTCATTGTAGGAGGCTCACCAATAGATAAGCCTACTTCACGTCCTGCCATTGCACAACGTGTAACAGTATCAGTCATCAAGAAAACTTTTTTCCCTTGATCTCTAAAATATTCACAAACCGCAGTAGCAGTAAGCAAACATTTTTGTCTGATGAGCGGAGGTTGATCTCCGGTAGAACACACAAGTACAGAACGCTTCATACCTTCAGGACCGAGAGCATCCTCGACAAATTCTTTTACTTCTCTGCCACGTTCACCTATCAGAGCTACTACGTTTACATCTGCATCAGAATTTCGTGCAATCATACCCAAAAGTGTACTTTTTCCGACACCGGAACCTGCAAATAGTCCCATACGTTGACCGCAACCGAATGTTAAACAAGAATCAATTGCACGTACACCAGTTGAAAACATTTCTGTTATTATAGGTCTTTCAAACGGTCCGGGTGGAGGTCCGTCAGAAGGACGCCATATTGCACCCTCAATATTAAGAGGTTTTCCGTCAATAGGTTCTCCCATCGGATTAATCAGTCTTCCAAGTAAAAAATCACCAACAGGAATCATTATAGGTCCGCCTGTTGTTGTAACTAAGCTCCCTTGACCGATTCCTGAGCCGTCATAAAGCAGCAGTAATTGTGCAACATCACCTTTAAAAGCCACAACTTCTGCAGGTTTTCGTTCTCCGTTTGCTGCTTCAATATAGCACAAATCACCTATTTTTAATCCGGGCAGCTTAACTTCTACTGTTAAACCTAATAATTTTGACACGCTTCCCTTATATTGGTACAAGTCTACATGACTTATTTTTTCATGGACTTTTGTTTTTAAATTATTCAGATATTCTTGGTTAACGCCTTCCATATTAAACATTGTATCATATTTTTAATAAATATAATCAAAAAGTCGACTTGCAAAAGAAATATTTTTATTCTATCATTTATTAAGTGAGGCGACATGGCCAAGTGGTAAGGCAGAAGCCTGCAAAGCTTTTATCCCCAGTTCGAATCTGGGTGTCGCCTTTTTTATTTTATAAATTTATAACTAACACAAATCGAAATATATGGATATTATAGAATTAAAGCGTTTTTGGGAGAAAGTTAAAGAAGATTTATTAGGAAGCTTACCCGCTAGTGTTCATCCTTGGGTTTATTCACTCGAAGTATCAGGATACGATAAAGGGACTTTAACAGTAGTTACCGGAAAAGCGATGGCAAGGGATTGGCTTAAAAGAAATCATTCTGAACAAATGAATGAAATACTAAAAACTATTTCTAAAGATGAAAATGCGAGATTTAACATAATTTACGATGAAAATGCGGCTAAGCAAATAAAAAAAGAAGCCGATAAAATCCATAAAAAAGAAGTTGAAGCACAGCTGAAAGAACAAGCGATGGAGAATTTAAGCTACATGCAGTCTTCTGCAAACTTAAATCTCAAGTACAAATTTGAAAATTTTGTTGTGGGAGAAAATAATAAATGTGCTCACGATGCGGCATTAGCTGTTGCTAAGAATCCTGCAGGAAAATACAATCCGCTCTTTATATACGGAAGTGCGGGACTGGGTAAAACTCATTTAATGCAGGCTATCGGGCATTATACTATATTTAATAATCCTAAACTTAGAGTAAAATATACAAAAACTGATGATTATATAAACGATTTTATATCTAACAGCAGAAAAACCAACAATTCAATTGAAAACAT
>CADBXV010000079.1 GCA_902798645.1 uncultured bacterium | reverse complement strand
GGTGTGCTTCATCGGTAATTACGATAATGTCGTTTCTATCAGATATTTGTTCAAAACTTTGACCTTTTTCTTCCGTTCCGAACTTTTGTATCATTGTGAAAATTATTCTATGGTCTTCTTTTAAGAGTTGTTTCAAATGTTCTCTTGAATTTGCTTGTACATTTTGTTCCGTAACCGCACCTGTTGAAACAAAGTTCTTGTAAATCTGTTCATCAAGGTCTGTTCTATCCGTAACAACTACAAAAGTCCAATTCCCTTTTATTTTTCGGAGAATTTTTTGAACAAAAAATATCATAGAAAAACTTTTTCCGCTACCTTGTGTATGCCAAAATACACCAAGTTTTCCGTCAGTATTTGTTTTAAATCTTTCTATTGCACTATTAACCCCTAAAAATTGGTGATTTTTACCGCAAATCTTTATTGTTCCGCCTTTTGTTTCTTGATAAAGAGTATAGTTTTCAATAATATCTAACAAGTTTTCCGGTTTACACATACCAATCATCAAAGTATCGGCAGGAATTATGCCTTTTGTTCCTTTTTCATCAATCTTTTTCCATTCGGAGAAATGCTCCCATTTAGAGGTTAATGTTCCAAATTTAGCTTCTGTTCCGTTTGAAACAATAATAAATGCGTTATACCAAAATACTTGCGGTATCTCTTTTTTGTAATGCGTAATGTTGTCATTAAAAGCATTCTCTATGTGTTTGTGGCTTGCTTTGAGTTCAATAAATACAAGTGGTAAACCATTTATAAAAAGTATTAAATCAGCTCTGCAATTATATCTTTCGCCTGATATTTTAAATTGTCTGACAAGTAAATATTCATTATTCTGGGGTTCGTGAAAATCAATAACCTTAACAATATCAGTTGTATCAATGCCGTCATTGTCTTTAAATTGAACCTTAACGCCATCTTTAATCATCGAGTATATAAATTGATTAGCTCCTATTGGAGTTTTAGAAGATAAGTCCTGCGTTAATTCATAATATGCATTATCTAAAGCTTCTTGCGGTAAATCGGGATTCAGTTTCAATAATGCTGAACGTAAGTTTTTTGATAAAATAACTTCATCTGTTGTTTGTCTGCCAAAAGTTGAATTATCTCCGCCAACTATTTCAGAAGTTGCATCAAAAAGCTCAAATCCAAGTTCTTCCTTGCATTTTCCCATTAAGTCTTTTTCAAAAGCTTCTTCTGATAGTTTGTGCATAATATAGATTATCCATTATTTTGTTCTTTTGCTCTATCTGCAATACTTGAATTAATCATTGTCTTTATAAAATCATTAGCATTTCTGATTTTAACTAATTTCAAATACTTCTCTTGCCCTATTTCGAACATAAATTTTGCAACTAATTCATCGGCAAAAGAACTTGATATTGAATCCACTTTTTCAAAATCCAATACAATATTTTCATTTTTATCAATATAATCTTTAATTTTTATATTTATTTGTCTTGCTAATTCTCTTAACCCTAAAGCAGAACCGTTTTCATTTAATTTTAATACATTTTCCATGGATTCTCCTTTCTAGTTTTCGAACAAATTTTCATAATATTCAGGTTGTTCTTCATAAGAAAATGAATAATCATAATTATCAATGCTTTTCATTAATTCTTTTAAACTACTGCTAATACCATTATACATAGAAATAGAAATATTTACACCCTGCCAAAAACTTCCTACCTGCTTAACTTGTGGTTCCATTCCACTATATAATGTTAACATATAATCTTCTGACCATATATTTAATGAACATTTACCAGAAGTATCTCCTTTTATAAGCTCTGTTGTGTAAAATAGACCATTCCCTCTGCCTTCTGAATTTATCCCTTTTGCACGAGTAACACATTTTTCCAAAGCTTCTTTTGTGTTATCTATTCCCATAGATTTTCGTATCCCGATGCCTCTATCGGCTACGCAGAATTCTGTTATACCAAGATTTTTATATTTTTGGGACATCGTAAAACTAATATCGGAATTCGAATGACTAAAAGCATTATCTATTATCTCATATATACACCAACCTATAGCTTCATTATAGTTTTGAACACGTCTATCTGTAATAAAGGTTTTTATAATATTATCACTTTTTTCATTTATTTCATTTGGATTTGTATTTTTAGAAAAAAAATAAGGTTCTTGAAATCTACCAATACTCGACCATTTCCGCATAAAAAAATTATCTGGTAAACCAAGTAGTTTATAAAATCCCATTCTTCTAATATAACCGTCAATGTCTGAATGCTTTGAATTGATCATTATGTGGTGTTTCTCGTTATTTTCAACTTTGTCTTTTAAATATGCTAAAAGAGGTGTTAATCCGCCGGGGTATGCAAATCTTGTGTTATCAAAATCTAAAACCGCTGCAGTTTTTTCTTTTTGTAGCAAAAAGTCATTTAGAATGCCAATAACATTAATTATTGTATTTGAATTCAATTCTGTTGGAAGATTAATATTTACTATATCTGTTAAATTAATTTTCATTATAATGTCTCCAAATTTTTAGCACTCATATAAAAGTAGAGTATAAAATAGAAACCATAACTCTCTTTCAGAAATATCCATTATATCTTTTTCAAAAGCTTCTTCTGATAGTTTGTGCATTAATAGTCTCCAGAATTAGAGTATCATGATTTGAGCATATTAACAATATCTTATACTAAATATGGGGTATGCAAAAAGCCATCACAGTTATATAAAAATGTTTTTCTTCGTCATTTTTATTTTTAAATTCACATCTAAAAGCTGAAGTATCTTTTGGAGTTTTATATGAGTCAATATATTTGACAAAATTTGAGTGTTCAGCTGTTACAGATTTTATATCTTCACATACTTTCGTAAAATCTTTATTTTTAACAAAAACAAAGATGGCAGTCTTTGTATCTCTATATGTAACATATCCCAATAATTGGTCTATTGTTGCTAAAAATCCCTTTTTACCTTTCCAAAATTTACACTCCGCAATAAATACGTTTTGGTTATCATTTCTTATTAAAATATCGGTTTTGCCGTTTGAATTAAATGTTTCACCGGTTGCTTGCCCTTCGTATTGGCCATTTAATTGAACAAGAAAATGGGTTCTTAAATCTTCTTCTCCCATATTAGCAAATGCCTTTGGACTACGTTCCATAACTTTAGCCATATTGGAACAAATTTCAATAATCTCGTCATATTTTTTTGTTTCTAATTCTGGCTCCGGAATTATATTTTTCTTATTTGCCTTTGGCTTCTGAAATTGAATTTTTCTTTCAACATTAGGAACTTTATATGTTAATTGCGCATTTTCATTGCGTTCTAACTTGTAAGGGATATTTTTTAAAAAATTATTTATCTTTTTATAACTGTTTACCTTATATTGTATATGTTTTTCTGCCAAATTCTTTATTGTATTATTATAATTTGTAATATCTTTCTCAACAAATCCCAAATATGTTTTTATACTGCTTAGTTGTTGAGTAATATAACTATTTATATCAAAGGTTTCCATATCTGCCAAAGCAACACCTATAAAAAGTACTATATTATACTCATTTACATATCCATTAGGTTTTATAGAACACCAAGAACTTGGTTTTGCTTTAAATAACTCTTGCTCTCCCAAATATGGAATATTTACATATATAGCAATTCCATCAACAACATTAATTTGAGTATAGTGCTTGTTGTACCTTTCAATTTTTTGTTCGCCTTGATTGTATGTTATTTGGTCTTCAAGTATTTGTGGCACACTAAGTTGATATTCAGAAAGCAAATAGTTTAAATATTCTGAATAATTTACATTGGCAAAATATTCAGAACTCTCACTATCTATTTTTGACATCATATCTTTTATTTTGTTATTAAGATATGATTCCAATTCATATTCGCAAAAAAGGTTATTCATATGCTAATATTAGCATAAAATTATATTATCTCCATATTTTCAACATCAATTTCACCGCTGATTAGGCGGGGGAGAAGTAGGTCGCGTGTTTGTTTGAGAGTTTCATTTTTTAGATATAATATATCAATTTCATCATATATTTGTTTTACTATATTTCCAAAGCTATCCCTCGTTGGTTTATCAGCAACAACTAATTCAAATTGTTCAATATTTTGAGGATTAAGATGTAAAACATTTGCACCATTTGCGTGATTTTTTACTTCATCTGAAAAATTTGAATATTTCAGTAAACTATAAAAATATGATTTATCAATATTGTTATTTGCTATTAGTTTTACTAAATCCATAGACATTACATACTCTTTGTACCAATTATGTGGTATTCGAGCAGGTCTTGCAACTAATCTTCTTTCTTGTGTCATATCTGTTACAGCCATTATTATGTCTTCTGGCATAACTACATGTGTATCATTATATTTGCCGTCAAACCATTTTAATCCATCTCTTCTAAATCCACCATCCCTTTCAACACATTTTAAATTTAAAAATGGTAATCCCTCGTTTTCTTCTACAAGCTCTGAGCTTTTATATGATTTACCTTTTGATAAAGTAGATATTTCACTAACTTTTTTTATTTCCCAATCACTTGGTATTTCTCCAAGTTCGGTTTGTTTGAAAGTTGTGGTTTCGTGGTTTGGGAATTTGAAATCAACAAACCATTCCTTATAGATTTTTTGAGCCATTTCTTCCAAAATCTTTATCCGCTTGTTGTTATTCTCTATCAAATCATCATAGTTTGATAAAATCTTTGCTATTTTATCTTGGTATTCTAAATCAATATAATGAACATTTAATTTTGCTAATTCACTTCCCCTTATACCAGCAGCGGCAACTTGTGAAACTAATGACTGTGTTTTTTCTGTACCTATTGGTGAAGAAAAATAATAATAGTAAAACAATGGATTACTTATTTTTTTATTTAAACGAACCCTGATTAAATGCGATTCAAAAGTTGTTATTTCTGGACATTTTAATACTATGGAACATTTACCCGCACCAGACGCTATTAGGGATTGTCTGGCAAAAAGTAAATCGCCTTCTTGCATTTGAGTATTCTTTATTTCATTTTCATTTAAAGGTACCAAATCCATTGGAGGATTACATATACGCCCATACGCAAATAATTCGCCCATGTTTATCATTTTATACCCTTTACCACGAACACTACGTGGTTTGGTTAATCCATTTCTTGAAGGTTCCGCATATAATGTTTCAAAAACAACTTCTTTAAATTCTTTTACCATCTTACAAACCCAACAACTCTTTAATATTATGTGCAATCTTTTCTTCAAGGTCTTTTGATTCGGTGTTTAGCTTTTCAAGCTCGGTGTTTAGTTCTTTAAGCTTGTCTTCAAAAACATAATCTTCCTCTTCTGTTTTCGCAACGCCGACATAACGACCTGCGTTCAAGCTCCAGCCTTGTTTTTCTATCTCATCAATAGTTTCAACCTTACATAAACCTTTTACATTTTGGTATTTTTCGTCAGGAAATTTTTCTAATGTCAGCTTTTTACTACCCCATTTGTATTCAGGTTTTTCGCCACGATAGAGTTTTACAATATTGGTGATAAATTCAATCTGCTCATCGGTAAACTCTCTGTGTGCCCTGTCAATTTGAGTATAAATCTCTCTTACATCAAGAAACAGAACTTTATTTTTTCTATCCGTATTTTTCTTTCCTTTATCCAAAAACCAAAGTGTACAAGGAAGTGTAACATTGTGGAACATATTGCTTCCGACAGAAACCATTACATCAACCGCGTTATCTTTGATTATTTTCTCTCTTATTATTTGCTCAGTTTGTCTTGCATCACTTGCAGAGTTTGGCATAACAAATCCTGCTCTTGAATTTTCGCCGTCTTTTGGTTCTTTCAAAGCTGAATAAAACATTTGTATCCACAAATAGTTTGCATTATCGGCTTTTGGCAAGCCAAACGGAAATCTTTTATCCCCTTTTAATCTTTCTTTATCAACACCATCAACATTGAATGGCGGATTAGCGAGGCAAAAATTGTATTTGCCTACAGAATCAAAGACATCTTCATAAAAACTGTTTGCCTGTTTAACATCACCCTCTAAACCATGTACTGCAAGGTTCATTTTGCACCATTTTACGGTTTCTTCTGTTTTTTCCTGTCCTTCAACAGTTATCAAGTCATTAACGTGTTTGTCTTTATCAGTATTTTCTCTCTTTGCAAATTCAGCGGTCTGAACAAACATACCGCCAGAACCACACGCAGGGTCATAAACATTACCATGAAACGGTTTCATTATTTCAACAAGCAGTTTAACCAAACAAGTCGGAGTATAAAATTCTCCACCCTTTTGCCCTTCTTTACTTGCAAATTTACCTAAAAAGAACTCGTAAACCTTACCGAAAACATCACCGTTTTCGCGGTCAAATTCTACATCATTAAATACTTTCATTGTTGCAACAAGCAAATCATCAGGTATTCTTAAATAACCTTTTGGCAAAACCCCTTTCAAAATTGGGTTTTCGTCTTCAACCAAAGACATTGCTTCATTAAGAGCTTTAGCAATACTTTCGCCTTCCGGCAAGTGCAACAAATAATTAAATGAGGCTTTTTCCGGAATATACAAAACTCCTCTTGCTTGATAAGCCGTTTTTTCATCAAAAGCTCTGCGTGAAGATGTTTTCATTGCTTCTATTTCTGGTTTTGCCTTTTGAAATCTGTAATCTGCAAAACGTAAGAATATCAAACCCAAAACAGGTGTTGAAAATTCGTTATACTTTAAACTTGAATTAGCACGGAGTTCATCTGCCGTATTCCATAATTTATTTTGAAAATCTTTTAAATCGAAAGCCATACTTCACCTCATTCTACAACAAATATATTAAGAAATGTTAAGAAAGTAAATCCCATAAAAGTATGAAATATGCAAAAATACACATTTTGAGGCAAATTTTATATACAAAACTGTTAATATTAAATATAACTACAAATAAAAATTCATATAACTCTCATTAATAATGTCCTGTTTGATGGCGGAGTATGTATTGATCATCAGAAAGTTACGAAAATATTATCTTTTTAATTTGATTATTCTTGATATAAAACAAAAATTAACCATAGCAATTTACAGGGATTTTGGAATTTTAATGACATTAAAAAATTATCAGAGAGTTTTGAACAAATTGACAGCAAGTATTGAACAAATTGACAGGGAGTTTTAAACAAATTGACAAGGATTTTTGAAATTTCCAAAAATCGAAATTTTTGCCAAATTTTGCTCGAAATTGGTTCGATTTTACATCAAAATTTTACAAATTGTTCAATTTTTGCTGATTCTCTGTATCCTGTCTAACTATACCCACAAATGTCCCATTAAAACTGTATCTACAGAGAGTATCATGAGTATCTATATACACAAGTTTTTAAAACTACCTAGGTTTGACCCGAACCTGTTGAGTCTTAAAATGCTTGCTATGTCACTATTCATCTTAACTCTGTTTTTAGATATGTCAAGCCATTTTATCAATAATACCAAGTATTTCAGACATATTTCTTATCAATGGTTAAAAACGAACCAATACAAGCATTCTTATTTAATAGAAATTATAATAATTTTATATTATTATCAAAGAACTTTATATAAAATTATTTGGAGAACATATGGAATTAATATATTTGTGGATTAATAATTATAAAAATTTAGATGACTTTGGAATGCTTTT
>CADBXV010000078.1 GCA_902798645.1 uncultured bacterium | reverse complement strand
AGTGAGAAAACTGTAATGAGGTGCTATTTTCTGTAAAGAAAATAATACGAATGAAAGTTTTCGAACTGCCAATAATCCAAGACTTAACTTAAAAACACAAACTCTCTTATAATCTTACATCTTACTTACAAGTTTAGCTCCATTTATGGAGCTTTTTTTTGTATATAATAATTTTATGGTGCTTGATAAGAAAAAGTTTTGTATTATTTTTTTGGTAATAATGTTTTTTGCATTTCTGATATTGAATTTTTTATTCAATAATCAAGATGAAAGTTATGTTAAGGAAGTTTTATCTCCGACAGAATTTGTTTTAAAAAACGGTGAAAAGTATGTGTTAACAGATATATCAGTTTTTGATGCAGATTATACCGACAAAAATAAAGAGCAAGCAAAAGTTATGAATATAACAGAGGATGAAGCTTTTATTCTGGGTAATTTGGGCAGATATTGGGCTAAAAATTTTATTGAAGGCAGAAAAATTAAGATTTCAGATAATGACTTGATTTATTACAAGTTTGGGTATTTAACGAGGTTAAAAAATTCCTCTTTCTCATTTGTTGACGGTAAGCCTGTAAATCAACAAGCCTTTAATCGTCAATTGGCGTCAATAAGACGAGGAAAATTTGTTATTTTGGATTTGGATACAGATGTTTCTTACCCTGTTTCAAAAGAAAGCAGAGCAAAAGTAAAAAACTTTGTTGTGGTAAGGAAAAGCCATGTAAAAAATATTTTGTCAAAACATGAAAAAGAGGTTGCTGTTGCCGATATTTTGTATAATCCGGTTTTCGATTCCGGAAATATAAAAATTATAGTTTCTGACTTAACTACAAAAGTTAAACCTGACAGAAATTGTTCCTCTGAAATATGCAAGGAAATATTATCAAGTATAAATAGTGCAAAAAATTCTATTGATATTGCAATTTACGGTTATTCTTCGACACCTGAAATTGAAAAAGCAATAAACAGAGCAAAATCAAGAGGTGTAAAGATTAGACTGGTATATGATATTGATTCAAAAGGAGAAAATATTTATCCGGATACATTTAAATTTGTAAAAATAGTTCCCGATAATATGTCTGACAAAAATTCTGCAGAAGTTAGGAATACTATGCATAATAAGTTTTATATTTTTGATAATCAAAAAGTTATTACAGGTTCGGCAAATCTTTCACATACGGACATGTCCGGATATAATTCTAACTCAATTATTGTTATTAATATGCCAGAAGTTGCAAAAATTTATACAAATGAATTCAATCGGATGTATGGCGGAAATTTCCATAATGATAAAAATCCCGATAATAATAAAGTAACAGGTAATATCCAAGTTTATTTTTCACCGCAAGACAAAGGTATAAAAAACGGTATATTGCCGTTGATAAAAAATGCTACAAAATATATTTATGTACCGACTTTTGTAATAACGGAAAAGGGGCTTACGGCAGAACTTATAAAAGCAAGACAAAGAGGTGTTGATGTAAGAGTTATAGCGGATGCGCTGAATGCTTCCACAAAGCATTCAAAACACAAAGAATTAAGGAATTCCGGAATTCAAGTAAAAGCTGAAAATTATGCAGGGAAAATGCATTCTAAAACAATGATAATTGATGATGAATATTTGGTAATCGGATCCATGAATTTTTCAAACAGCGGTGAAAATCGAAATGACGAGAATATGATTATTTTACAAGATAAAGAAGCCGTAAAATTTTATAAAACTTTTTTCATATACCAGTGGAACAGAATTCCTGATAAATGGTTAAAATATACACCTAGAGCCGAAGGTATTGATTCCGTCGGTTCTTGCAGTGACGGAATTGATAATAATTATGACGGAAAAACAGATTTGGAGGACGAAGGATGCAAGAAATAATTATTGGCAGGATATACAGGCATTTTAAAGGTAATTTATATAAAGTTATAGGTTTTGCAAAACACTCGGAAACATTAGAAGATATGATAGTATATCAACCTTTAAAAACCGGTGATAATTGGGTAAGGCCTTTAAGAATGTGGAATGAAGTTGTTGATGATAAAGGAACTTTGAGATTTACGCTGATAGAGGGAGATAAATGATAACAAAAGAAGTTCGGGAATGGCTGCAAAAGGTTGAACGCAGACAATATTCTTATGATGATGCAATGTATGAATTTATGAGATTTTCATCATTTCTGACAAGAGAAGAAATGAAACTTATTAAAAACAAAATAGAAGAATCTTATAGACGTTGTTAGTTGTAAACAAAATTTTTTCCTGATAATATTTAACTGTGTGGAGTATTAGGCACTTAAGTTATATTTTGTAACAAATTGTTAAAAGCATGTTTTTTTACTAGCAAAAAAAAAGCTTTACATGACTTTTAATATATAGGTACCATATGGGGTTCGTATGATTAAGGAAGTAAGATTTTCGGACAATAGCATAAATTTTAAACAAAACAACATCACTCAAAAACCTAATAAGGATGATGAGTCTGAAATCGTTCCTAATACACTAAAAACACGAGTATTACAAAAATATGACAAAACCCTTAATGCAATGACCGAATATCCGGTTAAAGGTCTAAAAGGTGATGTAAACTCTGATTTTTATGAGTTTTTATCAATGGGTATAATACCATACCTTATAGGAAGTGCGATGTTTATGACAATGTTTAATTTGTTGAATAAACACTTGACACCCAAAGCATCACTTCGAGGAAAGCAAATGGGGCTTGGTGTAGTATTATACGGTATTGGAAAAACGCTTTCAAATGATTTGGTAACAAGACCTGTGGCTTGGTCAACAGGTGTGGATGTCGAACTTCCATACAGAAATATATACTGTACGCTTCCGACAAAACCGGGCGCTGAAGCTGAGATAGATCATAAACACCAACAAAGAAAAGTGTATGACAGCATAGAATTCTTCAGAAAAGATTTAATAGCAAAACATCCTGACTACGGTGTAGCATACTACGACGGTATCGCAAAGAAACTTGGTATGGGTGAAAACTTGAATGATTCCGTAACCGAAACAACACCAATAATTCAAAGTATTGTTGCCTCAACTAAGACAGCCAAAAGCCTTTCTTCATACGCATGGGCAGGTGTTGGTGTAGGACTCGCTGTTCAAAATTGCTGGGCAGATTTCTTTAAAGCATTCTCAGAACGACCAAAATACCTTGCAAAAAGCGGAGAAGGCTATTTTTCAAAAGTTGGCGGTAAGTTGGCAAATACCGGTAAAAATATATTCAATTTAACAAAAACATTTGGTAAAACATTTGGTAAAGCATGCAAAACTTATTGGACAGGAGAAGTCGGTACAAGAGGCTTCAGAAAACATGCGGGAAAAGCTTGGTTATTATTTACAGCCGGCTTAACAGCTTTATTAACATATAATGTCATTCATCGAGCAAAACAAATGGGTAAGCTGGCAAATAAAGATTTGATTGACAGAAATGAAGAAAGTACGGTGATTTAAGATGGCAATAAACCCTGTACAACCGAATATAGAAAATCGTCAAACAACTTATAGGGACGCAAAAACCCCTATAAAAACGACTAATCTTGTTCATCCGCACGCAGCAGAAGGTCATCTTGTTCACGATTCTTTAGTTTCAATTCCTAAATTCTGGATGAAAGATATTGCGTATGATATGAAGGCTGTTCGTGAAGGATTTAACGGAACTGCAAAAGACCATCAAACAGGACGATTAAATGATGTCGGTTTAAAACTTGGCGGTCTTGGTATTGCAACATATTTAGCATCTCAAACCACAGATCCTAAAATGAGAGTTATGGAATATCTTGGCTTAGGTGCATTCTTGGCTTGCATGCAATTGTATCCTATGATTGGAATTAATGCGCCTTCCAGACTTGTTCAAGGTTATGATATCGGTAAAGAATATATTGATGACCAAGGACGTAAAAAATCTGTATTCCAAGATGGTAACTATATCCCATACGATATGTACAGAGGAGAATATACAGGAGAAGATCTTAATATAATCGGCGATAGAATGGGAATACCTCGCGGAATTAAAAACAGAGATGAATTAACCAAAGAACAAATGAGAAAAATTGCAATCCAAAACAATACTCTATGGATGCTTGGTGCAGGTTTTGCGACACCGGTTATGACTGCTCTTATTTGTTGCGGTTTGGAAAAAGTTTTATCTCCGGCTATGGAAATTGCAAGAAATAAAAAATATAATTATAAAATATCCGGCATTCTTCAGGATACTAAAGACATGTCTTTAAATATTGAAGACATTGATTCTAATAAATTAAGCAGAAAAGTCGAAAAATTCTTGACCGGATATAAAGATAAAGAGATTCCAAAAGAAGGATTCGATAATCTGGTTAAGTTGCTTGCAAATGAAACAGACAACAATCTTACAGAAGGAATAAAAGAAGATTTAGAAAAATTATTAAAGGGTGAAAAGGAATCATTCTTATTAAGCGAAAGTATTGCAGAAGATATTACAAAAACAATAAAAACATCTTCAACAGGCAGAAATAACGCATCATTCAGCCAAACATTCAGCTTGACTAAAGCAGAAATAGAACAAGCATTGGAAAAATCCGGTTCTGATAAAAAATACATAAATGAAGAACAGTTGAAAAACTTTAAAGCCGAATTAAAGCAAATATTTAATTCAAAAATTGAAGCATGTACCGGAAATAAAGATGCTCTCTGTATGCAAGAACATAATGTAATTGAAAATATTTCTAAATTAATACAAAAGAATCCGTCAAACTTAGTAACAGAAAACAGCATAAATGATATTACAAATTTAGCGAAAGTTTTAGGAGATTTTAAATCAAAGGAAAAAGTTCTTGATAAATGTAAATCTTTTAAAGTAGAGCATTCTCCTGAAACTGTCCTTGCAAGATCGTATAAAAAATTCGAAAATGCAATTTTTGATGCGCTTAACATAAGTTTTAAAGATTTGAAACAAATGAAAGAGTCTGAAACTTATACTAAAGAAATAATAGAAAAGAAAATTCAAGCATTGGTAAGTAATGAAGAAAAATATCAAAAAACAATTAATAAGCTTGCACAAATTATGTCGGAAACAGAAGTAAGACTGCATGGAGAATCTGCGACTGAATCTTATATAAAAGATTTAATTTCCGCATACGAAAACAACTATAATAATACAGCGAAACGTATTAATAATATTGGTAACGGCAAATTTGCGAAAACAATCAACAAACTAATAAAAGAAGATGTTAACGGTGAATTAAAAAATACAATTGAGTCCAGAGAAGATTTATTTAATCTTATAGACGGCTTAAGAGCGCCATTTGATGCTAAAACAAATGATTATGGCGAAAGGGCAGTAAGAACTGCTACAGAGATGTCTAAAGGTGTGGGATCTTCAAAACAAATGGCAATCACACGAATTATAGACAGAATTCAAGGTGTTGAAAACAGCCAGCGCAGATTGATTCATACTCTTGATTACTTTAAGCGTGAAGTTCCGCAGGATGAATACGGAAAACACATTAATGAAACAATGAAAAAAGTGCTTATGGAAGCAACATCTGCAGACCATACTTTAAAACTTCATACAGATAATAACCCTCAATACTATAAAGATTTAATGGCAAACGGATGGCAAACCCCAATCCAAGATACAACTAAAAAATCTTTGGAATCAGCAGGTGATATCAAAAAAGGTAATATATTCGGAAGATTTGAAAATTACCTGCAAAGATTTGTTGATATTATCGGACAAAACGATATAGATTTCAGAAAACCTGACCATAAGATAGGTCGAGTAATAAATCAATTCTATAATGTAAATTCAAATACAAGAATGCAAAAATTCAATCTTGTAGCACAAAATCCGATAGATTTCTTCAAAAAATCTGCTAAAACCAGATTTGAAAATCAAAAGTGGTTAAGAATAGCATCCGGTATATGCGGTACAGTATTAGCTGTTACTGTATTAGCACAATTCGGTTTCGGCAAAATAAAAAACCCCCACAATATACAGAAGCAGGTGAGCGATGACAAGAATAACTAACATTAATCCAATAGCATTCAGAGCAAGCTTTTTAGGTGCAGATACAACAAAATATCAAACAAATCCTGCCGCAGAAGTAAATGACAATGCGGTATCAGAAAGATACCTTGATAATTTGGCTCTAATTAATACTCCAACTGTCAAAAAAGTTGGTGATAAAAAAATCGAAGCCCCATCATATCATAACAACCTTCGTTCTATGATTAGAAATAATGAATCAGTCATGATTGCTATTGTTCCGAGAATTTTTAATGCAAAAGATTTAAATGGCGACGACAGAATCTCTATAAAAAGCGGTGAACAAGTAGGAACATTTTTAAATGCTATTGAAAGATTAGATGAGTTAAAAAATGATGGATTTAATACAATTCACATACTTCCTATCCATCCGACCGGCAAAAAGAATGCTATGGGAACGGCCGGATCTTTGTATTCACCTTTAAAATTTATTGAGGATAATGGTGATTTAGCAATAGATCCGACATTGATTGATCCTAATGATTCCAGAACACCAAAAGAACAATTTAAAGCATTTATAGATGAATGTCATAAACGTAATATTAAAGTAATGCTTGACCTTCCAAGTTGTGCGTCTGTTGAACTTTTTGAAAATGAACCTGAATTAATGGCATTCGGAAGAAATGGTGAAGATAAAACTCCTCAAGGTTGGGAAGATATAAGAATGTTTGAACCATGGGCAGATATTACACAACGGGAACTAAATCCTGCATTGTATGAAATGCACAGACAATATGTTGATGCATGTATAGATTTAGGCATTGACGGAATAAGGGCTGATGTTGCTCGTGCGAAACCAACTGAATTTTGGGACAAATTAATAACTTATTCACATACTAAAGATCCGGAATTTGGCTGGCTGGCAGAAAGCTATACATACGAATGTGCTTCTCCGATGATTAATATGCCGTTTGACAGACCGGAAGATTTGTTAAGGGCAGGTTTTGATGACTATTACGGTCAGTACCATATTTTCCATGATTGGAGAGGAGCAACAGAATTTAATGATTATATTAAATTAAACTTAGATATGTCACACAGATTACCATCAGGAAAATCTGTAATAGGTTCATTTTTAACTCATGATGATGTTTCATCAATGCTCCACGGCGGAGAAAACTTCTGCAAAATGACAACTGTTCTTCAATCAACTATTCCAATGTGTAATCCTTATTTTATAGACGGATTCCAAACGGGAGATTATTATGACTACAAGTACAGAAATACAGAAGATCCGGAAACAAGAACAGACAGAAAAGAATCTAATGAGCATAGATATCATCTTGCAATATTTAACTTGGCAAGAAAACCGGGCGGAGAACATCCTGACATTGAAAGAGTAATTCAGGGTTGTAATAAAATGCGTTCTGAAAATTTGGATGTACTTGCTGACAGAAATTCAAGCTTTATTGAGCTTGATAAAAGAGAAGATAAAAATGATCAAATTATAACATTCGCCAGACATAACAACGGAAGAACGATTTTAGTTATAGCAAATAAAAATCCAAATAGAAATGTAACCGGAATTATAGAGATACCGGGCTTGAGCAAGGAACAAAAATTGGTTAATATGGCTCCTGAATATGGAGAAAAGAGCGAATTTCAGGTAAAAGAAAACGAAATAAGAGTAAATCTTGCTCCGGCAGATGCATATGTATTTGAAATTGATACCCCAAATATAGAACAAGATAGAAAAGGTCATGCATTTAGACAAAAAGTTTAATAAGCAATTATATTCATCAAAATATATATTTTGATGAAAAACAGTTATTGTCAGGTGAAACCTGACCTACAGTG
>CADBXV010000077.1 GCA_902798645.1 uncultured bacterium | reverse complement strand
ATTTATGGTATCAATGCCATTGAAAATATATCTTGGTCTGCTTTTGTCATTGATATTTATGCGCCCAATGGCAGAATACATTGCAGTGCTGATTGAAAGATTTTTAACACAAGTCGCATTAATATTTTGATATATAATATAACTAATCACAAATCATAAGGAAAATTTTATAAATGGGAAACGACGGAGCAGAAAGAACCGAAGAGGCCACCACCCGAAGACGTCAAAAAGAACGTGAAAAAGGTAATGTTTCTAAAAGCAGAGATATGGATGCTGCGCTTGTAATGGTATCAGGCATTGCACTGCTTGCTGTTTTTGCTAAATATATGGGAGAAACAATACTAAATATGATGAGAGAAACTTTTTCTCATCTTCATACAGCAAAAGATATTGATCTAGGGAACGTACTTGGCGTAATGCTTCCATATTTCCAACAATTAGGATACATCCTGCTTCCGTTTTTTGTATTATTGGTAATAATATCTATTATTATAATCAGAATGGACGTTGGGCAAGTTTTTGCGCTGGAAAAAATTAAATTTAATTTATCAAATTTATCACCAAGAAGAATGCTTCAGAACGCAAAAAAAATGTTTAATCCGTTTGAGCCACGTTCATTAGTCGAGCTTGCAAAATCTATTCTTAAAATTGTAGTAGTTGCAGCATGCGGTTATTCGGCAATAAATGCCAGAAAAGCTGACTTAATGGGACTAATAGGATTGGATCCCGTAACCGCTTTGCATATAATTTTATCTATTATGATAAACATGATTATTAACATGTGCCTTGCAATGTTAATTTTGGGATATATAGATAAAAAATACCAAAATTATGAATATGAAAAATCAATAAAAATGACAAAACAAGAAGTAAAAGACGAGCAAAAAGATATTGAAGGAGATCCTAAAATTAAGGCAAGAATTAAGTCAATACAAATGCAAATGGCTCGTCAGAGAATGATGTCCTCAGTTCCACAGGCAGATGTGGTTGTAACAAACCCAACACATTATGCAGTTGCAATAAAATACGATAAAGAAAAAGCTCCGGCACCTATTGTTACGGCAAAAGGGGTTGATTATCTTGCCTTTCAAATAAGAGAGATTGCAAAAGAAAATAACGTACCGATTGTTGAAAACAGACCTGTTGCCAGAGCTTTGTATACAAATGTTCCGATTGACGGAATGATTCCTACTGATATGTACGTTGCAGTATCAGAAATTTTAGCATACGTATACAGGCTTAAAAATGAGAGATAAACAAATAATTAGAGCAGATAAGAAGCTCATCAGCTCTGGGTTCCTTTTATTAGTGCTTTAAAATGCGTCCTGCAGTGCCATACCTCAAAACCTCCAACCTTCCATTCCTCACTACACAGCTCTCCGCTGATTATATGAAAATATCGTTACAACTTGTTTTTTTGACTCTAATAATGATAATATATAAATGGTGGAGAGATGGAATTAGGTAAGTTATCTAAAATATTAAAAAATAACGATATAGTGCTTGCTATAGGTTTGGTTATCATTGTCGTAATGATGGTCATTCCGATTCCTGCTCCATTTCTTGATTTATTGTTAACTGTAAATATATCACTTGCCGTTGTAATACTTTTGGTTTGCTTATATACTCAAGAGCCTCTTGATTATTCATCTTTCCCGACAGTATTGCTTATTGCAACTCTGTTCCGATTAGGATTAAATGTCAGCTCCACCAGACTTATCTTACTTAACGGGCAGGCAGGGAATGTAATAAGTTCTTTCGGAGAATTTGTTGTCGGAGGGAATTATGTTGTCGGTGCTGTAATATTCTGTATCCTTGTATTAATCAACTTTATGGTTATAACGGGTGGTGCAACTCGTGTCGCTGAAGTATCAGCACGTTTTACATTGGATAAAATGCCCGGTAAACAATTGAGCATCGATGCTGATTTAAACTCAGGGCTTATTAACGAAGATCAAGCAAAAGAAAGAAGAAAGAAGCTTGAGAGAGAAACGGATTTCTACGGTACCATGGATGGTGCCTCCAAGTTTGTAAAGGGCGATGCCACTGCAGGTATTGTTATTACTGTTATTAACATTGTAGGTGGTTTGATAATAGGTGTTATACAGCTTCATATGGATATAACACAAGCACTCGGTACATACACAATTCTAACAGTAGGCGACGGTTTGGTATCACAAATTCCTGCTCTTTTAATCTCCACTGCAACAGGTTTAATCGTATCTCGTGCTTCAGGCAAAGATGAATCGTTGTCTGTTGATATTAAAAACGAAATGTTTTCTGATCCCAGAGTTCTCGGTGTTGTAGCAGGACTTTTAGGTTTTATGGGTATAGTTCCGGGAATGCCTACTATACCATTTCTTACAATAGCAGCTGTTGCAGGATTTTTAGCTTTTAAAAAGGCTCAGGAAAAACAGGAAGTTATACAAGCAGCGGAAGTTCAAGCTCAAGAACAAGCTCAACAGGATAAACTCGGTAAGAAGGAAAAACGAGCAAAAGCAACAAGAGAAAGTGTTATGGAACTTCTTAACGTCGACACGATTGAGATTGAAGTCGGATACAGACTTGTTCAACTGCTTAATGTTGAGATGGGTGGGGATTTGTTGGAACGTATTGCGCAAATAAGAAGACAAACAGCTTTAGATTTGGGTATAATTTTACCGTCAATTCGTGTAAGAGATAATTTACAACTTTCTCCTAACTCATACCAAATCAAGTTAAAAGGTGTTCCTCTTGAAACGGGTGACGTATATCCGGAAAGATATCTTGCAATGACAGCAGGTGATCCTGTTGGGAATTTATCTATTAACGGTATTCATGCAATAGAACCGGCTTTCGGCTTACCGGCATTATGGATAGAGGCAAAAGATAAAGACCTCGCCGAAATGTCAGGTTATACTGTTGTTTCAGCCTCAGCCGTAATCTCTACACACATAACGGAAGTAATAAAAAAATGTGCATCAGAGATTCTTTCCAGATACGATGTTCAACAACTTATTGACAATCTTAAAAAAGAAGTTTCAGAAGATTATGTTAACGACATAATGAAAGATATCTCGATTGCCGATGTACAAATTGTTATGCAAAATCTTTTAAAAGAAGGTGTTGCCGTTCGTGATTTAAAAACGATTTTGGAAACAATTAGCTTGCAAGCAAAAACAGTCGGCAAACAACCACAATTCCTTACAGAACATGTACGTGTCGCACTATCAAGAAATATTTGCAAACAGAATCTTTCTGACACAGGCGAATTGTTTGTAATAACATTATCACCTGATATAGAACAAACAATTGCAAAAGGGGTTTCTCCTGATGGACAAAGTGTTTCACTTGATCCTTCATTTACGAAACGAATGATAGAACAAATGAATTTGGAACTGGAAAAAGCTATTACCGCAACAGGAAATCAGCCTGTTATATTATGTCAGGCTCCGATAAGATACCTGTTCCGCCGGCTTATTGAAACACCTTATCCGCAAATTGCGGTTATGTCTTATGCGGAATTAAATCCGAGTGTTAAAGTAAGACCGTTGGGCATGATAAAATTATCTTAGATATAATAAACAAGAAAGGAAATATATGAGAGAATTAGTTAAAAATGATCAATTAGTAACAATTGTTCCTCAAGACTTTAAACTAACAAACAGAGGAACAGTAACAGAAGTTTCGATGGATGGTTTCAAAATGAAGCTTATGTATAAACCTGACGGAATGATTGTTAACCATATATGTGATTTTTATTCATTGACTGATAACGGTTATCTATATTTTGAATCATATATTCAAAGTTTGGACAATAACATCCTTACAGTTGCAAATCCTGTAAAACACAGATTTTTACAACGCCGTAAATTTACACGTATAAAATTTACGGAAGACGTAGTTTTAACATATGAAGATATCTCTCATAACGCAAGAACGCTCGATATTTCCGCAGGAGGTATGAAAATTACCACAGAAGACAATATTGATATAGAAAAAGAATATCACGTAACAATAAAACTAAGTGACGAACAAGAAGTTAAATGCAGATATCAGTTGATAAGAGTTGAAAAAGGTGACAACGGTAAATACACAATTTCAGGCAGGTTTACACACCTAAACAACATTGATAAGATGACACTTGTACAGTTCTGCATGAAAAAAGATATGGAAGCTGTTACTAAAAAGAACTAGCGGAGAAAAGGAATGCATTATACCGAAAATATAAAAAAATTATTTGTATCAATGACAATACTTGTACTCGGCACAATCTGTATTCTCAGAATAGGCGCTATAGACATGCATACAATTTGTGCAACAGCAGTAATACTTGTTCCGGCTGTAGTTATTATGGGATATTTGGGACAGCGGATAGGAGAAATTGTAGATAACCCTAAAAACCGAGCAGATGCAGATTATAAAATTGCGGTACTTAATGCGTTAAAGAAAATGGATAAATCAATAACCCTGCAAGAACTTAATGAAAAACTTACAAAACAAGTTGCGGAACCTGATTTACCGGATGAAAAAGATGATGTTGACGAATAACAGACTGTACAATTACGGCTTATAGATATATAATCTTGAGATTTACTATTATACAGTCACCTTTATAATATTTTTTATTTATGCTAGTATAGTTCAAGACAGAAAACAGGGATACCTTGAGAGGAGAATTATGACAGAGGCTTATTTTCCACAGGAAATAGAAAAAAGATGGCAAAAGATATGGGAAGAAAATAATACCTTCCATACACCTGATAATAGCGAAAAGCCAAAATATTATGCATTATCAATGTTTCCGTACCCATCAGGAAAACTGCATATGGGACACGTTAGAAACTATACCATAACAGATGTAATTGCAAGATTTAAAAAAATGCAAGGGTTTAATGTACTTCATCCTATCGGCTGGGACAGTTTCGGTCTGCCCGCAGAAAATGCCGCAATGAAACACGGCGCAGATCCTGCTAAATGGACAGATGAAAATATTGCATACATGACAAAGCAATTAAAAATGCTTGGTCTTTCTTACGATTGGAAAAGAGAAGTTACAACCTGCAAACCTGAATACTACAAGTGGACTCAATGGTTATTTTTACAACTATATAAAAAAGGATTGGCATACAAAAAAGAAGCAGCAGTTAACTGGTGTAACACTTGCGGAACAGTATTAGCCAATGAACAAGTTATTGACGGCAAGTGCTGGAGATGTGACAGCGTTGTCGAGAAAAAATTCCTATCTCAATGGTTCTTTAAAATTACTGAATACGCAGACCAACTTCTTGAAGATTTAGAAAAACTTCCTGGCTGGGGCGATAATGTTAAAACTATGCAAGCTAACTGGATTGGTAAATCTCATGGTGCAATATTCAGATTCAAAGTAAAAGAAATAGAGGGAATGGAAGTACCGGTTTATACAACAAGACCTGATACAGTTCATGGTATCACTTACCTTGTAGTTGCTCCTGAATATAAAGATATAGAAAAGCTTACAACACCTGAAAACAAACAAGCGGTTGAAGAATATAGAGCAAATGCCCGAAAGATGACTGAAATCGAAAGACTTTCAACTGATAGAGTTAAAACAGGTGTTCCTTTAGGAACTCACTGTATTAATCCGTTTACCGGAGAAGAGTTCCCATTATGGACTGCGGATTATGCTCTTGTTGAATACGGAACAGGTGCTGTAATGGCTGTACCTACTCACGATACAAGAGACTTTGACTTTGCTAAAAAATACAACTTACCAATGAAGGTTGTTATACAAAATCCGGAAAATCCTTCCGATTGTAAAGATGAAGCATACACTGAAGAAGGTATTTTGATAAATTCAAATGAATTTGACGGAATGAAAAACACCGAAGCAAAAACAGCAATTACACAAAAAGCCGTTGACGGAGGTTTTGGTGAATTTAAAACACAATACAGATTACGTGACTGGTTAATTTCTCGTCAAAGATACTGGGGAGCACCAATTCCGGTTGTATATTGCGACAAATGCGGAATAGTTCCGGAAAAAGAAGAAAATCTTCCGGTGATGTTACCGACAGACGTTGACTTTTCAGTAATCGGCAAATCACCAATTACAACATCAAAAACATTTAAAGATACAACTTGTCCGATTTGCAAAGGACATGCAACAAGAGAAATGGACACAATGGATACTTTTGTATGCTCAAGCTGGTATTATTTGAGATATACTGATGCAAGAAACAGCGAAAAATGCTTTGATAAAGATTTGGTTAATAAATGGCTTCCCGTTGACCAGTATGTAGGCGGTATAGAGCATGCCATTTTACACCTGCTATATTCAAGATTTTTTACAAAAGCGCTTAGAGATTGCGGATTACTAGACTTTGATGAACCGTTTAAGAATTTACTTACACAAGGTATGGTACTAAAAGACGGATCTAAAATGTCAAAATCTAAAGGTAATACAGTAGATCCTGATGAAATATTTGAAAACTTCGGAGCTGATACCGCAAGATTATTTATTTTATCAGACTCACCTCCGGCTCGTGATTTCGATTGGTCAGACGCCGGTGTTGAAGGTTGTTATAAGTTCCTTAACAGAGTATGGAGACTTGCAAGCGAAGGCATTAATAACGGCGATATTCTCAAAGATTATAATTTCTCATTCCCATTATCAAGAGAAAATGATGATCTGGTTAGAACTGTCCATATTGCAATAAAAGGAATTACTAATGACATCTCTAACGATTTCCAATTTAATACGGTAATTTCAAAATACAGAGAACTTACTAATGCAATTTATGATTGGAGAGGTAAGAAAGGACAACTTAACGGAGAAGACAAGAATGTATTTACTTTTGCGGTAGAATCATTGATAAAATTAATGTCACCTGTTACCGTACACATGTCAGAAGAAATATGGCATGAATTTGGGCATGAAAACTCTATACACGATGAAAAATGGTGTGAGTGGGACGAAAATTTGGCAAAAGCAAGTAAAATCACTCTTGTTGTCCAAGTTAACGGCAAAGTTAAGGACAAAGTTGAAGTTGATGAAGGATTGTCAGATGATAAATTAAAGCAAACAGCTTTATCAACGGACAAAATTAAGGAATTGACTGCAGGGAAAGAAATCGTAAAGACAATTGTCGTTCCGAAGAAATTGGTTAACATTGTAATCAAGGGATAGATTAGGATAGTATTTTTGTATGTTGCGCAAACAAAGGTTTGCGCAACATAGTTATATAAAAATTTTCAGTATTATAACAACTTAGTTATAAACTAAATATTGCAACATTTAATATATTTATGATATAACAGAATTATGGGCGATTGGCACTCTGCCGAATAAAAAGAGTCCTGTGGACTGTTTTTATGAGAGGTAAGACTCTGCCGAAAAAAATCCGAACCGTTGAGGATTTTTTGAGAGGTAGCACGTAGGGCGCTAAGGGTTAAAATTGAATAATATGGGCGATTGGCGCAGTTGGTAGCGCACTTGAACGACATTCAAGGGGTCACAAGTTCGAGCCTTGTATCGCCCACCATTAAAAAGAAGGTTTAATAAGCCTTCTTTTTATATTATAAAATCGGACAAAAATATGGTATTTATAATATTTAAGTATTGTAAAGTTTTCAGAAAATACTTGCATTTATAATTAAAATGTGTATAATTAAGAGCATAGAGGGTATAAAGACTTGTAAGAGAGGGAAAATAGAAGGCTTTTAGCGATTCTAACTACCGCAAATCAAGTATTTACTCCGAGTAGTAGAAAAAGTGTATAGGAGATTTATCATGAACAAAGAAGAATTGGTAAAAGAAATTTCAAAGAAAACAAAACTTTCTCAAAAAATTTCATCTGATGTATTATCAGCTACATTAGAAATTATCCAAAAAACAGTTGCTAAAGGCAAAAAAGTTACTTTAGTTGGTTTCGGTACT
>CADBXV010000076.1 GCA_902798645.1 uncultured bacterium | reverse complement strand
ATCACACTCAAAAAAAATTTGAAAAGAAAAGCTTCAATGAACGCTTTTAGATTCAATAAGAAGAAGTAATTTGCCGGGTAGAATTATTCAAGAAAATTAAAAAAAACTTTACATCGCGCAATATTTCAACTTTTTTTTATCGTTTTATGATACATTATAAATATAAAATCCGTTATGGGGAATTAAGACTATCACAGGTTAGTATAGGAGATTGTTAATGCCTAATTATTTAACAAAAGAAGAGATTAAACAATGGAGAAGTTCATTGGAAAAAATAACATTAGAAGAATTCGCAGCAAGATTAGGAAAAGAAGTTGAAGAAAAAAAACCGACTAATGATGTTGTAGACATTGTAATGTCAAAAGGCACTTCTTCGAATACCGGCTCAAATCTTAATGACGGATTCTCCAGAATTGCGGAACGAGCATTCGTAAGAGAACGTCAAATATCCCACACACCTTTTTCTATTACAAAAAAAGATATTGCTCAAAAGGCTAATAATTTTATTAATGAAGATAAAATCAATGAAATAAACAAAAAAATTGAAAAAGTTTTGCCTAAAAAGAAAGAAGATCAGAAATCCATTATAGATTCTGTAAAAGAAAATATTAATAAAGAACCGCAGATTGTGCTTAAGAAATCTTTAACAGACAGAGAGCAATTGGTTTTTGATTATTTACTTAATAACATAGGTAAGACTGTTTATGCAAAGGATTTAGCAAAATTATTGGACTTGCCGAGAGATTATGTTTATAAATATATAAAAAATTTGAGAGCAAAAATCGAAGGTGACAAGCTAAAAAATGTTCCTTCCGGTGGTTTTGTTTTAACTGATTAATTTATGGAAGTTGTAAATTTACTTAAATTCTTAAATAATGTAGGCGATTTGTACACCTTGGATTTTGCAAAGTGTAATCGTGAAATGCTCAACTTTCTTGAAGTTATTACTGAAGATGAACAATTTACACGCTCAATTGACTTAGGCTTAATTTATGTTCACCAACGGTCAATGGATCAATATACAATTGTAGACGGATTGAACAGAATTGTGTCATTATGTGTTTTATTGCATGCAGTTTGTGAGTGTTATAAACAAACTACACCTCAAAATGATAAAGCAATACAAACAATACGTTCAAAGTATCTTTTTTCGTCAGGCTCTAAATTAAAATTACATTTGCAGAATGATGATGCGGAATTATATTCAAAAATCATAAACGGAGAACGCTTATCAGGACACGAAAAATCAAAACCAATGTTTGTTTTGTTACATAATGTTTGGTCTCAAATAAAAGAAGAAAAAATTCAAGCTTCACATATATTTAAGATGCTCCAGAAAATCAATGTGGTATTAATAGATACTGATGTTGTTTCCAAACGTGATTTATATTACAGAATTAATAAATCAAATCGTAAAATTAATCAAATAGTAATGATTGATAACTATTTAAAAGAAAACGGTGTTTTGGATATATGGGAGAATATTAAGAGTTCATATTGTATTGAGAAAGATGATATTAATTTATTTTTAAAAGATTTTTTTGCAACAAAATTTTCTTACAAGCAGTTCAACCCGGAACGGTTGTATGAGTCATTTGTTAACTATTTTGAAACAATGATGATGTATATTTCAGAAGATACATTGATGAATAATATTAAGCGTTCTGCAATGTTATATTATAATATGTTGTATGTCAATTTTAAAAATGATGCTATAAAAAAAGCTTTTATCAATATAAAACGTCATAATGGTATTGATACGTATGCATATATTCTAAGCGTTTATGAAGATTTTTATACAGGTAATATTTCAGAGTCAATTTTTATTGAGATTTTGAATACTATTGATGAATATTTAAAAAACAGATTAAATACAGGTAAAAATATTGATTTTAATGAACTTGTGCAATATTTAAATGCTATTATTTCTTATAAATAATGATAACTATATTCCGGTATTCGCCAGTAAAATAATATGTTTCATTTCATTAATTTTCTTATAGGAAGAATTATTCAAATAAATATATATGCCATGCCAATTGGAAAATATATTAATCTCATATTTTTTGTAAATTGTATACTTAAAATAGTATGAAGAAAGATTTAATATAGGAGAAGCTATTATGGATTATTGCCGTAAAAGTGATTTATTGGCATATCAAGATGAAATTTTGTGTGAATTATATAATACAAATACGTTGGTTAATGCTACTAAAACTTGTTGTCAAGTGCGAGAGTTTAATTCTGACTATTATGGAATTCCAAAAGATTACGTTCCAATGATTAGTAATGAACGTAACGAATATATATCAATGCTTACAATAATTGCCGACAAGTTAAACTACATAGGAACATTAAAAATAGAATAATTTATATTAGAATCCCTACAATAGCTGCGGACAGATAACAGCTAAGAGTTCCTATTATTAATGCTCTTAGGCTGAGTCTTGCAATATTTTTTCTTTGATTCGGAGCAAGTTCCCCGATAGCACCAATTTGTATAGCTATTGAACCAAAGTTAGCAAAACTGCAAATTGAAAAACTTGCAAGCATAAAACTTTTACTCGAAATTACGGAAGACAGATTAGTTAAATTTGTAAACGCAACCATCTCATTAAGTACAATTTTTTGTCCCATCAGAGAACCTACAATTGAGGCATCTTTGAGTGAAACACCAATGATTAATGCAAACCACATAAATACTTTGCCGAGTATATAGCTTAGTGAAAGATGATTTAAAAATGTAAGGTGTGAGCAACCCGGTATATATTTATATAAAAATGCTCCGCCTAAACCAAGAACCCAGTCTATCAGGGCAACTAATGCAACCAATGCTATAAGCATTGCTATAATATTTATTGCAACTTTTATGCCATCAGATGCTCCGCTTGAGATTGCTTCAAATATGTTTGTGTAAGTTCTTTTTTTGGATATTTTAATGTTCTTGCTTGTCTCAGGCTCCCCTGTTTCAGGATAAACTATTTTAGAAAGAATTAATGCTCCGGGTACCGCCATAACTGATGATGCTAAAATGTATTGTGCAGGAATTCCCATCCCAATATATATAGGCATTGTTGCTCCTGATATACAGGCTAAACTTCCGGAAAGTGATGCAAGTAATTCAGAACGAGTCAACTTTTCCATATATGGCTTAATCATGATTTGAGCCATTACGTTTCCTACAAAAGCGCTGGCTACGTTTGAAAGAGCTTCTGCACCGGATACTTTCATTATTTTATTCATTGCTTTTCCAAACAATGCAACAATTCTCTGCATAATGCCGTAATAGTATAAAATATTTACTAATACCATCATTAAAATCATTGAGCAGATTAGCTGTAGAGCAAAAATGTTTCCGTTATGTTCAAACAACTCTGAGATTCTTTTGTCATGTAATAACGGACCAAATACAAAAATACCGCCTTCTACTGCAAAATCCAATATTTTTTTAATAAAGAGTCCTATGCATAAGAATATTTTTTGTCCTAAAGGTACTTTAAATATAAAAATAGCAAGCAGCCATTGTAAAACAAAACCAATTCCTACTGTTTTATAATTGATAGCTTTTCTGTTATTAGACATAAGAAAAACAATTAAAAATATTATTATAATACCGATAATTCCGACAAATCTTTCCATAAATCAAATACTCCTAATAATATGTTGATTATATCAGAAACTATTTATTGGTGCAAAAAACTTATATTATTTAATACAGAATATTTTCAATGTATAATTGTTCTTAATGAGGTTTTTTTATGCAAGATTTTTTTAATACTTTAGAACTGGCTGATAAATATTTAGTAAACGATAAAGATGTTCCGGAAGATATATTTAATAAATTAAGTAAAGTCACCGCAGAAGGCGGATATATAGGGATGGCGCAAATTAATCCTATTGTTGGTGATATTGAATATAATGCAAAAAAAATTGCTAAATATATAAAATTTGCCGAAAAAATCGGACTCGAAGCGGTTGTATTTCCTGAAACAGCTTTAATGGGTTATCCTATAGAGGATACTATAGACAGACACCCTATAATTGTTGCTGAAAATGTGAAATGGTTAATGCAGATTGCAAAGCTTGCTAAAAATACAATTGCAATTGTAGGGTTTATAGAACCAAGATTAAAAAAACAAGGGAAAAAATATTTCAATTCTGTTGTGGTTATGCAAAACGGAGAAATAAAAGGAATTGTTAGAAAATCATTACTTCCGACGTATTCTGAGTTTAACGACTATAGATATGTTGAGCCGTCTTCTGTAACAGGAATTCAACCTGCAGATACATTATGTACAGGTGAATGCATAAAATCAGAAAGCTCTTTATATAACGGATACGGAATATCAATTTGTGAAGACTGCTGGAATGATGGTGAATTCTTTGAAAGAACTTTATATAAAATAGACCCGACAGAAGAATTAGCAAAAGAACAGCCAAAACTGTTTATTAACTGTTCAGCTTCTCCGACAAGGGCTAAAAAAGAACAGTTAAAACACAATATGTTATCATTTATATCAAAAAAGTACAAAAAACCTTTTATATATGTAAATCAAGTTGGTGCAATTGATAACATGTCCTTTGACGGTACCAGCAGGGTATATGGAAAAGACGGCGAACTTATTGCAAGGGCAAAATCATTTGAAGAACAGTTTTTGATAGTCAATCCTTACAAAAATATCGGTAAAATTTATCCTTTAACAAATGGTCTTGACAAATCATTGACGGAACAAAAAGTATTTACATTAGAGTATGAATCTGATTTGGAACGAACATACAAGACTATAATTCAAGGTATCAGAGATTATTTTAAAAAATGCGGTTTTAAACGTGCTGTTTTGGGGTTATCCGGAGGGCTTGATTCTACTGTTTGTGCAGTGTTAATGGCAGACGCTATCGGAAAAGAAAATGTTTTCGGTATATCTATGCCTTCTAATATTACAAGTAAAGAAAGTAAATCAGATGCGGAACTTTTGGCGCATAATTTAGGTATAAATTTTACTGAAGCTCCAATTAAGGATATGATTAATACTACTACAGTGTGTTTGAATAATTTATTCAGCACAGTCGAAAAAAAATGGCAAGACCGATATACAAAATCTTTTACACCTGATAATATTCAGGCTCGTTCAAGGGCAATGTTTTTGTGGGGTATAAGTAATGAATTCCCGTCTTGTATTCCGATTGCCACTTCGGATAAATCTGAATTATACATGGGTTATGCAACTATAAACGGAGATATGTCAGGAGGTTTTGCACCAATAGCTGACGTCCCTAAAACTAAACTTTTTGCTTTTGCAAGGTGGCTGAATAAAAACAGGGAAGAAAAAAATGCTATACCTGAAGCTGTCATCTTAAAAAAACCTGGAGCTGAACTTGCTATTGACCCTAAAACAAACAAACCTCTTATTGCAGAAGATGCTCTGATGCCTTATGAATTTCTTGATGAAATAATTTGGAGAATAGAAAACAAAAATGAAACGTATAATGATTTTATCAATACAGAATTTGTTTATGAAAAACATAATGAAGTTACTTTTGAACAAAAAATTGAATGGCTAAATAAATTTTATAGAAGAATGTCAACTGCTCTGTATAAATGGTCAATTCTTCCTCCGTCAATAATAGTAGAAGCCAGATCAATTAATAAATGTGATTATCGTCAACCGATTACGTCATCAAGAATTAACTATAAAGGGGCTAGTGAGGAATATATCATCGAAAGCTTAGGTTTGAATTAAGATGCTTAATTTGACGTTTCATATCTTCTGTTTTTGCGGTCAAATTTTCTCTTTGATAAATGTTTAATGCTTTCTTGTAATTATATTCTGCATCTTGCTTATATGCAGGATTATCATAACCAGACATAAGTTGAAGTGTTTGTGCAAGCAAAACATATCCTTCGGCTTTATCAGGATTAATTTTTATAGCACGTTCAAATGCTTCTTTTGAATCAATTATACGACCTTCACTATGTGCTTTGTATCCTTCCAGTATGCACATAGGATAATCAAAACAACTCTGCTTATCAAAAATCCTGAGTTCAAGCAAAAAACAGGTTTCAAGAATATCTCTGTCTTCATACATATCAGTAAATTTAAAATGTGATATAAAATATTTAGGGAAAACTGAGTCTAATTTTTTTAAAAGTTCAGTTTCTCTGTCTTTATCTCCTGCAATACCGTATATATTTGCTTCTTTAAAAATTTTTATAGGATTATCCGGATCAATAAGTTCTATTGTATCCAGCAATTTCAACCCTTTTGCCAAATTGTCTTCCGCTATATTTTTTGCAGTTTCATTAAATAAAAATTGTATAGTCCTGTACTTGTTGTATTCAAACAGTTCTAATACTAAACTTTTAGCCAGTTCCGATTGACCTGCAAAAATGTATGACAAAACTTTGTATTGTTTAATTTCTATATTATCAGGAATATTTTCCAATAATTTATTTGCATCACTGATTGCTTCATAAAAGTTTCCGATTTCAAAGTTAAGTTTCATCCTTTCGTAATAAGCTCTTTGTTTATTAACGCAATTTGTAATAATATATGTAAAATCAGAATAAGCTTCATCTAAAAGTAAAAGTTTATGACAAAGTATTCCACGTTTGAGGAATGTATCAGCAGGCTTGAAACCTTCGTTAACCAAATAATTTAGCTTTTCAAGTGCTAAATCGTAATTTTTATCTGCAATACACTTATCTACATAATTAAATGTTATATAGTTTTTTATGTTTTCTAACATATTATTTTTTTACCATAAAATTATACAAAAGGCGACTAATCTGTCGTCTATATTACCTTTAATGCTTGTTTAATTTCACGAATTGTTGTTGATAGTTCTCTTTGTGTATTGATTTTATTTTTTATTTGTTCGTGCGCATACATTGCTGTTGTATGTTTTTTATTGAAAAATTCTCCGATGTTCTCAAAGCTTTCATTTGTAATTTCTCTGCATAAATAAATAGACAACTGCCTTGCAAATGATACTTTTTGACTTCTTGCACTGCCTTTTATGTCATTTAAATCAATATCGTAGTATTCAGCGGTAACTTTCGCAATTTTATCAAAGGATGGCTTTTGTTCAATATCATCGCATTTTAAGACATCTTTTGCCAGTGATAAACTTATCGGTTTATTATTAAATTCCGCATATGCACATACTTTTGTAAATGCACCTTCTAACTCTCTAACATTTTTAGAAAAATGAAGTGCAATATATTCAAGTGCATCTTTATCAGCATTAATATCGCTGTCTTTTGCTATTTTTTTTATTATTTCATATCTTGTTTCAAAATCCGGCGGTGTAAGTTCAACCATTAAACCGCTTTTAAATCTTGATACAAGTGCTTCCGTGAGTTTTGGGATCTCATCCGGAACTCTGTCTGATGTTATAACAATTTGTTTCCCTTTATCTTTCAGAGTATCAAATGTATGCTGCATTCTCTCCATTGATTTTTCTTTTGATTCTATAAATTGAATGTCATCAATTAAAATAATATCAATGTTTGTATATTTTTTGTTAAATTTTGACATGTTCTCCACAGTGTTATTTGTTTTCCTGCTGTTAGAGATAAAGTCGTTGATATAATCATCTGTTTTTGTATATTTAACTTTAAGCTTCGGATTGTTAAAAATTGTATAATGCCCGATAGCTTGCATTAAATGAGTCTTCCCAAGTCCGGCACTACCATATATAAAGAGCGGATTGAATTTTTTTGCGGGATTTTTTGCAACTGCCAATGATGCATCATGTGCAAATTTATTATTTTCACATACTACAAAGTTTTCAAATTTATATTTGAGATTTAAGTTCGCAGATGATTGCATATAGCTTAAATTTTCCATTGCCTGCTCTTTTAACTGCGCTTCCAGTTCTTTTTTTTGAATTTTTTCTGTTTCTTTTTTTATTTGTTTTGCAGCATTT
>CADBXV010000075.1 GCA_902798645.1 uncultured bacterium | reverse complement strand
GGCGGAGTAACGTCCGACCTCCACCTTACGGGCTTACGCCCTACCGAAAATCCGCCAAGAGTTTCTTTCTCCACTTTCTTTGCGGTCAAAGAAAGTGGAAAAATAAAATTATTACATCATATTATATATTTTGATGTACTTATAATTAGTCACAAATGTATGTCATACGCCTACAATCGCTGATTTTGGCAAATGCTGACTTCGTTTTGGTCTCAATAATACCTAAAACTGCACCCTCTTTAGCATCACATATATAATCAGACAACACCTCTGTCATTTTTATAGCTACAAATAAATCTATGCTGATATCTTTATGTAATTCCGCTAAACTTTGAGTTGTTTCCATAAAATCTCCTTATCCTTAGTTATAATAAGATTACAAAAAGGTTTTGATATGGCAGAAGATAAAAAGAGATTTGTATTACTCGTAGATAATAATATTTTTGAAAAGTTTAAAAAGCTTGCTCAAGAACAAAATCGTACCGCTGGAAACTTAGGAACAAAACTTATTATTGATTATGTTAAAGAGAACGAAAAATAAAAATTTTTCGTAAATATTTTGTTACAAAATATACACAAACTCAATCGTCTACGCTACAATGTTGTGTGAAATGTGTCGGATATTTACACGTTATTAAGCACTAGCTGAATTAAAAATAGCAGGATTACTATGGAAACAACAATGGATTACGAACTGACAAATTACAATTTTTATTCAAGCAGGCTGGATATGGAACTTATATCCAACATTGTTGACACCTTAAAAGCAATTTTGGAAGAAGACAAAAAAGAAAAACAGCCATTATTTTTGCGCGTTGCAGACGATTTTATTCTAAATATCGCACGCAAGGTTGTACAAGAAAAGAAAAAAACTTTCTTAATCGGCATTACGGGCGAGAGCGCATCTGGAAAAACAGTTTTTGTTGATAACACAATTGAAGCAGTTGTAAGAGAAAAGAAAGAAGGCATTTACACCGTAATACGTCAAGATGATTATTACAAAGATACCTCAAAAGAACTTAAAGAAGCCGGAAGCTATGATGCATTATTCAAGACAGGATTTAGTTTTGATACACCTGAAGTTATTGACTTGGCTCTCATGAGAACGCATCTTGAAGGACTAAAACGAGGGGAAACAATTCAATCACCCAAATACGATTTTGTAACATGCGAATCTCATCCGAACGGAGAGATTAAGAAGCCAGCAAAAGTCATTCTCACAGAAGGGTTATACGTTCTAAATGAAGAAGTAAGAGATATTATGGACGTAAAAGTCTATGTATTTACCCCGATTGATGTAATAAAAGAACGCTGGTACAAACGTGCAGTTTCCAGAGGTAAGACCGGAGAAGCAGCTGATTTACAATTTAAAGACGTTAATGCTACTGCGCAAAAATATATAAGACCAAATTACGGTATTGCCGATTGCATTATTAACGGCATGGTTGATAAAGATTATATTAAAGTAATTACAGACAGAATCATGGCAAGACTTAGCGAAGTTTGCTGCTAAATATTGTAAATATTGTTTTTATTTACTGTTACGCATAATCATTTCTGCTCTGTATCTTTTATACGCATGATTTAATTCTGTCATGCTGATAGCTTTGTCAATATTTCTAATAGCATTGTCATAATCACCTGCAAGCTCATATGCATTTGCAAGTGTAAAATATCCGAACGGTGTTTCATCTTGCATTAATGCTTCTTTACACTTTTGGATTCTACGTTTATCATATACAAACTTTAACTCTTTGCATTTTTCTAAATCAGCTTTGGCTTCTTCAGAATTACCCATCTTTTTATTAAGCTTGTGTCTTCTTGCATAAAGAAAATATGATGCAGGATCACCTTCAATAGATTTTATTGCTTTATCAAGTATCGTTAATGCCATTTGATTATCAACATTTACGTATCTTTCTGACTGTGCGACTAAATCTTTCACTTGATTAGCACTGACTACGGAAGAATCAAAAGAATACATTACTGTGATATATTCCCTTGAGGCATTTTGAGGGAATTCTGAATATGGAGATGCTTTTTGTACGGAATTAAGCGCTGATTCATCATATAGAGAATTGCCTGAACTTTCTTTTATGTATGCAGAAATAACATTTCCGTTTCTATCAACTTTAAAAATAACAGAGGCATGCCCTTCTTCTACCACATCCGGAGGTGTCCATGTTTTTGAAATTTTATCTCGGACTTTTGCCATATAATCGCCGAATTCTTCTTGCACAGAAATTTTCCTTTGTGTTTGTACATAATCAAAATCAGCAGAATATACAGGGATATTTAGCATAAAACCCAGTGATAGTAAAATAATATAATTTAATCCCCTTCTCCCAAACATAACTCCATTTTATTTAAAACAATCTTCTGTGTCTATAATATTTTAAGCAATTGTAACGATTTAATTTTTACTTTACAAAGCGTCACACTTTATTGAACAAAATAAACATTTAAGATATCCTAATATTGTCACAGATTAATTTGGGAATTAGTTATTATGTTAATGGAAAAGAGTTTAGTAGAGAACGGTTTCATTATTGATTTGAGTAACATTCAAAACACTTCTCAATTAGTATTTGAATTAAGCTCCATAATGGAACACCCTGAAGTAAAAGGGAAAAACATTTGTTTAAAGTTAGGCAGCTTAGATTTAAAACAATCGCAATTATTAAGCATTAAGGCATTGGTTGAATCTATGAATGCTTCGCTTGCACTTATTGATACAATATCAGAACAAACGCAAGCTTCTGCTGTAAGCTTGGGAATTATGACAGAAACAATATCAACAGACATTAACCCTGATTTTGTTCCTCAAGCAAAAGAAGAAATTGAATACAAAAAGGAATCCGTTGTCGAAAAGAGCGAAAGTATTGCTACATCTACAGGATATAATGAAGAAAATAAGACCATTGAAGTTCATGCTGATATTGAGCTTCCGGCAGATCCTATAGAAACTGCAGAAGGCATTGAGGATATTTATGATGAGATGTCTACAGAAGAAGTTTCAGAGGTAATTCCGTCAGAAAATTACGAAACTAATACTTTTGATTCATTAGCCGCAAGCGAAGGTCTTTTACCGACAGAAGAAGTAAGTAAGTATATATTATTGGATACCGGAAACGTACTTCCGGAAGGAATTTCTGAAAATTCAGTAAGCACAGGAACACTTCCGACTTTATACTTAAATCAAACATTACGTTCCGGACAAACAGTGAATTTTGAAGGAAACATTTTAATAATCGGCGATGCACACCCGGGCAGTGAAATAGTTGCTGGCGGCGATATTACTGTTTGGGGTATTTTAGGCGGTATTGCCCATGCCGGTTGTAACGGAAATATAACTTCTAAAGTAAGAGCATTAAAACTCAATGCTATACAATTACGAATTGCGGGATTATATGCAAGACGTAACGATACATTGAACGTACCTTATGTTCAAAAATCAGATGAGTTTACCCCTGAGGAAGCTCTTATTGAAGACGGTAAAATTGTAATTTATAAAAAATTAAGGAGAGATTAATGACTGGTCGAGTAATAGTAATAACATCCGGAAAAGGCGGAGTAGGAAAAACAACAACAAGCGCAAACATAGGTACTGCACTTGCTAAATCAGGTCATAAGGTTGTATTAATCGATACAGACTTAGGCTTAAGGAATTTAGACTTACTTCTCGGTCTGGAAAATAGAATTGTGTACACAATCGTTGATGTAATAGAAGAACGCTGCAAACTTAAACAAGCTCTTGTAAAAGATAAAAAGAATCCGAATTTACAACTTCTTGCAGCTGCTCAAACAAGAGATAAAACTGCTGTTAATGCAGATCAACTTAAAGAAATTTGCGACACTCTAAAAGAAGAAAATGATTTTGTTTTAGTAGATTGTCCTGCAGGTATTGAACAAGGATTTCAAAATGCCGTTGCAGGTGCAAGTGAAGCAGTCGTTGTTACTACACCAGAGATGTCTGCAATTCGTGACGCTGACAGAATTATTGGGCTCTTGAACACAAAAGAAGAAATCACAAGCGTAAAGCTTCTTTTAAACAGAGTTCGACCTAACTTAATTAAGTCTAACGAAATGATGAGCGTTGATGATGTAGTAGGAATTCTTGAAATTCCGCTTGTTGGTATTATTCCGGAGGATACGGGAATTATTACCTCCACGAATAAAGGTGAGCCTATTGTTAACGATGAAAATGCTCTTGCCGGAAAAGCTTACAGAAATGTTGCAGAAAGAATTTTAGGTGAAGAAGTTCCTTTCTTAGATTTAGATGAACCTAAAGGGATTATGGCAAAAATAAAGAATGCTATAGCTAAATTGAAAGTGAAGGTGTAGAATGAGCTTGTTTTCTGATTTATATAATACATTAACCAAGTTTTTCCGTTCAACAGAAGAACAAGGTGATGCATCGAAATCAGTTGCAACTAATAGATTGAAGCTCGTTTTGATGCAAGACAGAACAAATTTAACACCTCGAATTTTAGAACAAATGAGAAGTGAACTTATTGATTTATTATCAAGATATGTGGAACTCGATAAGGAACTTTTGGATTTGAATTTTGAGCAAGAAGGAGATCAAGTCGCATTAATGCTCTCTATTCCTGTAATCAGAGCTAAAGACGAAGAAGAAATTGATGCTGCAATTAGAGAACATGAAGAACTGTTGAAAGTTTCTATGGCAGGAAAAGAGATAGAAACTTCTGAAGAAGATTCAGAAGAAATTATAGAAGAACCGGAAAACAGCGAAGAAACAGTATCAGAAGAAATAACAAATGATTCAAATTCTGATGAGGAAGAAAAAGCAGAATCTGACAAAACAGATGCAATCGTAAAAGAATTAAACGAAGTTCCTAAAATAATTAAGAAAAAAGAAAAGAAAGAAGTATCCGCTCCGGAAGAGATTATCAGCAATTCAGGGAATCCCTTTAAATCTGATTCTAACGATGCAAATATGGTAGAAAGCTCTGAAGGATAGTATAAATTTTCAAAATAAAATAATAAAAAAAAGAATCTCTTTTCCTGAGATTCTTTTTTTGATACTTTTTAATTATCTTACAAGAATTACATACCAAATACTATTTTCCGATTCTTCCAGCGGCGCGAACTGTATCATGCCATGTTTTGTTACTGTCAAAAAGCCTCGCAAATCATACTGTTCAAATTTTGCATTGCCGGATGTAAATTTGTAATTTTCAAAAGTTTTATCAGTATCGTTGAAAAGAATAATTTTTAAATCTCCAAAACCTTTTTTTACTTTTTTGGAATTTGTCAAATTACTAAAATCGGACAAGGATATAAGTTCGTAATCAGGAAATATTTTTTCCACTTCTTCCTTAGATAAAGCTCGTTTTCCAACACCACCGTTTGTATAAGATATATCATAAAATTTCATATCTTTATTAGAATATCCTATTAAGCTGTTATTGTATATAAATTCGTACTCGCAATTTGTAGAAAAAGCAAAGTTCTTACTTGAGTCAAGGTAATCGTAAAATTCACCAAAACCTTTGGTTTTGATAAAATAATTTTTATTTTTTTTATCAATTTTATGCGACCAAGTATCCGTTTGAACATCATAAGAAATCTTATCTTTATCTCCAATATTTTTGTACTTTAAGTTCGGCATTTTTTCTGCAAAAACGGACAACTCTGCAAAAATAAAAACAAATAATAAACTCAAAAATAACTTTTTCATGCTTCTCTCCTACAAGTATTATAAAAGAGAAACAAAACGCAATCAATAAAAAATTATTCTTGCAAACATAGTTAATAGTGCAACCAAAAAAGAAACCGACAAACAAAAATACGGTTGCGGTTGCTTATGGTTTAGAAAGTTGAAGTTAATTTTACTTTTTCCACTTTCTGTAGGATAGAGTCTGTTTTAATAATATTGTAAAATCATAGTATGGATTTAGTAACAAATTTTGTAGGTACAATATCTCCAAGCATTTTTGGCGATAAAAATAATCAAGGCGTTACACCAAATATTGACTTAGAGGACAAAACTTTTTCGGATATGTTAGAGATGCAAATGCAAAAAGAAATCGAACAAAACAAAACTAACATACTCAGTAATCTTAATTTCCCAAACGGAATTAATATTGCGGATTTTGACAGCAATATTCCGCAATTTACAGTAAATACAGAAAATAAACTTGAATCTGTTAAACCTGTTAACGAATTCGAAAAATCAACCCTGCCCGATGATTTTAGCAAAAAAGAAATGTCCACTGCGGAAGTTCTAACATTTTTTAACTCATTATTTGACAACAAACCAACATTAACAGATACAACAAGAAATGGCCTTTTTGATTTTGAACGAAAAATTGCAGCAAACTCATACGGCAAATATTCTAAAAATATTGCGCTTGATTTAGGCGAATTCGTTGCGGACACAATCAGAAAACATTAATTTTTTATTTTTATAATTTGCTCTTTTATTTACCCCTGTTTGTTGTATAATATTGCTATTAGAGGATATTAGCTTTATTTTTGATTAATAAGGAGGTCAAATGGGCAAAATAGAAATTACTAAGGAAATCGAAGAAAAATGCTGCGTACACCGTGGTGTTAAAGGTTCTCCTGCTCCAATCCCTCAAGAAGGTGAATGGACAAAATGTAAAGAAATTAAAGACATTTCAGGTTTAACGCACGGTTGCGGATGCTGCGCACCTCAACAAGGTACTTGTAAATTAACTTTAAATGTTAAAGAAGGTGTTATACAAGAAGCTCTTGTTGAAACAATAGGTTGTTCAGGCATGACTCACTCTGCAGCTATGGCTGGTGAAATTCTTCCCGGTAAAACAATCCTTGAAGCATTAAACACTGACCTTGTTTGTGATGCTATCAACGTCGCAATGAGAGAATTGTTCTTACAAATTGTTTACGGCAGAACTCAATCTGCTTTCTCTGAAAACGGTTTACCGGTTGGTGCAGGTCTTGAAGATTTAGGTAAAGGTCTTTGCTCTATGTGTGGTACAATCCACTCTACTAAGCAAAAAGGTGTAAGATACCTTCAACTTACAGAAGGATACATCCTTAAACTTGGTTTAGACAAAAATGACGAAGTTATCGGATACCAATTCATCAACATGGGTAAATTTATGGATGCTATCAAAAAAGGTGTTGATCCTAAAGAAGCATTCGATAAAAACGTAGGTACTTACGGCAGATTTGCTGATGCGGTTAAGTACATCGACCCTAGAGAAGAATAGTGCTACGCACGTAGATAATTGGACTGAGAATAAAAATTCTCGCTTTAATATAAAAGTTACAAACAATTAGAAAAGGAAATAAAGATTATGGCAAAATTTGAAGGACAAGATAGACGTGAAGCTACGTTAGCCAAAGTTTTACCTGAATATGGTTTCAAATCTTTGGACGAAGCTCGTGATTTATGTCTATCAAAAGGCATCGACGTAGATGCTATTGTTAAAGGCATTCAGCCTATTGCTTTCGATAACGCATCTTGGGCATATACTCTTGGTTGCGCTATCGCTATTAAAAAAGGTATCAAAACTGCTGCGGAAGCTGCTGAAGCTATCGGCTTAGGCTTACAAGCATTTGCAGTACCTGGTTCAGTAGGTGACAGACGTCAAGTTGGTATCGGTCACGGTAACTTAGGCGCTATGCTATTAAGAGAAGAAACAAAATGTTTCTGCTTCTTAGCAGGTCACGAATCATTCGCAGCTGCTGAAGGTGCAATCGGTATCGCTAGAAACGCTAACAAAGTTAGAAAAGAACCTTTGAGAGTTATCTTGAACGGTCTTGGTAAAGACGCTGCTCACATAATCGCTCGTATCAACGGTTTCACTTCTGTTGAAACAGAATACGATTACAAAACAGGCGAATTAAAAATCGTTAACGAAACAGCTTTCTCAGACGGTGAAAGAGCAAAAGTAAGATGCTACGGTGCTGATGATGTTAACGAAGGTGTTGCTATTATGATTAAAGAAGGTGTTGACGTTTCTATTACAGGTAATTCAACTAACCCAACAAGATTTCAACACCCTGTTGCAGGT
>CADBXV010000074.1 GCA_902798645.1 uncultured bacterium | reverse complement strand
CTTGGAATACTTGCATAATTTGTTCCTGATAAACAATTGTTCCGTAAGTATCTTTTAATACAGGTTCTAACAGAGGATGTGCATATGTAATTGCCTGTTGCCCATGTTTTCTTGCAACAAAATCATCAACCATACCTGAGCCTAACGGTCCAGGTCTAAATAATGCAACAAGAGCGCCCAAATCTTCAAATACGTCAGGTTTTAATCGTTTAACCAAATTCATCATGCCCTGAGATTCAAGCTGGAACACACCTATAGTTTCGCCTTTTACGAGCATATCGTAAGTTGGTTTGTCATCAAGCGGTATATGATTTATATCTACATCTATTCCTCTGTACTTTTTAACCATCTTACATGTTTTTGTAATCATGGTTAAGTTTCTTAATCCTAAAAAGTCCATCTTTAATAAGTCAAGAACTTCTGTAGCTTCGTGTTTCGGATAACCGGTTTGTACAATACCGTCTTTAGAAGGCTGAACAGGCAGAATTGTATCTAAAGGAGCGTGAGATATTATTACACCTGCAGCGTGAGTACCTGTACCGCATTTCAATCCTTCTATTGCTACTGCCATATCAACCCAGCGCTTAAAACTTATTACTTTACCTGAATCAGGATTTGTTATTTGAAAATCTTTTTCATAAAGTTGTTTAAATTCTGAAGTTCCTTCCGCTTCAATAATATCTCTTAACCATTCGGCTTTGGGATTTGTGGCTCTTGCAACATCAAGCGCAGGCTCAATTAGTCCTGTAATCCTGTTACTTTCAGCAAATGGTACTTGAAGCACTCTACCTACACCTTTAAAGGCTGCTTTTGGTGCATAAGTTGAAAAAGTGATAATCTGACAAACTTTATCTTCACCATATTTTTGAGTTACATAATCAATGACTTCGCTTCTTCGTTCTATACAAAAGTCTATATCAATATCAGGCATGGTAAATCGTTCGGGGTTTAAAAATCTTTCAAACAACAGTTTATGATAAATAGGATCAATATCTGTAATCTCAAGAGCATACGCTACAACAGAACCGGCTGCGGAGCCTCTGCCCGGACCTACTGGAATGTCATGCGTTTTTGCAAAGTGTATAAAATCCCAAGTTATCATGAAATAAGCCGGAAAGCCCATTTGATTAATTACGCCAAGCTCGTATTTTGCACGTTCAACAATAGAATCAGGAATAGGATCTCCATATCTTTTTTTTAAGCCTTCAAAAACAATATGCTCAAGATAATTTTCAATTCCTTGAATATACTTAGCTTCTTCTAAAACATCTTCTTTTTTTTCTGTTTTATTTTTCTTTTTTAATCTTTCTATAATTTTTTCATCAACATTATCAGATGTAAAAATAAATTCATTAGGAACATCATAATGCGGTAATGGGGCATTATGAAGTTCAATTTCAACGTGGCATTTATTACAAACCTCTTCTGTATTAGCACAACACTCTTCAAATGTACTATCATCCATCCATGAGAACGCTTGTCTCATTTCTTCCTTAGATTTTATATAAAATTCATTATTCGGAAATGAAAAACGTTTTTCATCATCTTTATTGGCATTTGTTTGTAAACACAATAGTGTATCTTGAGCATCAGCATCTTCTTTTTTCAGATAGTGTGAGTCATTCGTTATAATCATTTTAATATCAAGATCTTTTGCAAGTTTCATCAGCATTGGATTTGTACGTTTTTGTTCTTCCAAATTGTGATCTTGAAGTTCAATATAATAATCATCACCAAATAATTCTTTATATTTTTTAGCAACTTTATAGGCTTCATCTTTTTCATCTTTTAAAAAGTGTTGAAGAATTTCTCCGCCTAAACAAGCAGATGCACAAATTAAGCCTTCAGAATGCTTCTCTAATAGTTCAAAGTTTATTCTTGGTTTATAATAAAAACCCTCACACCAAGCGGTAGAAACAAGTTTTATTAGATTTTTATACCCTTTATCATCTTTTGCAATTAATATTAAGTGATAAAGCGGATTATTACCGGAATCGTGAACGTGAATATCACCTGTATGAACATAAAATTCACATCCGATAAGCGGATTAATTTTATTTTTTTCAGCAAGTTCATAGAATTCTACTGCAGAATACATAACACCGTGGTCAGTGATAGCAATTCCGGGCAGCTCGTTATCAACTGCATACTTTACTAAATCCCCAACCCTAATCATTCCGTCTAATAAGGAATATTCTGTGTGAATGTGTAGTGGAACAAACTTCGACATAATTTAATAATAACACAAAAAATCATTATATTCTTATGTTTAAATAAATTTACAAACTAATTTTAGCGATAAACAAAATCTTTCAAAACTAATATTTATAACTTAAAAATCTGTTTTTATTAATTTTTTCCCTATATTTAGCTTGCTGTTCTCTAATCTCTGCATATAAAGCTTCAATTTCTTTTGCAACTTTATTTTCAGGATAGACTATATTTTTATTCTTTAATTCAATTGTATGTGATGCATATTTATTACTAACGCACTTTTTTGCACAATTGTTTTTTACAAACACAGTTTTTTTAACTTTAACATCTGTAAAATAATTTAAAATTTCTTCTATATACTTTAAAAACATACGCTAACTTCCACAACTATCATCTTCTATTTATATAAAGTTAAATATGTTGAAGAAATTGACAAAATCTTTACATTTTTTAACATTATAAAATTTCTTTTATAACATTAATTACGTACTCTAATGCACCTTGTTGTTCTTTAAATACATTATTACAGTTTTTGGAGGTTATATCATAATAATGTTTATCATTTAAAAGTTTATCAGCTGTTAAAATAAAATCTTCTTTATTTTTTACAACAAACCCTGCTCCTGCATTTTGAATAATAGCATAAATATCTTTAAAATTGTGTATAGAAGGTCCTGATATTACAGGTTTATCAAATATTATTGACTCTAACGGATTATGGCCTCCCGTTTTATTAAAACTTCCGCCAATAAATGAGATATCAGAATAAGCAAACATTTTACATAATTCACCCATTGTATCAAGTATCATAATATCAATATCTGACATCGATTTTATTCCTTCTGAACGGAATCCGTATGTAAATCCGCTTTCTCCGACAAGTGTTTCGACATCATCTTTTCTTGTAAGGTGTCTTGGTGCAATTATTAGTTTTAAATCGTCATATTTTTCTTTTAATGCACTATAAACACCTAAACAAATCTCATCTTCACCTGAATGGGTAGATGCACATAATAAAATTCTGCCTGATTTATTAAATTCAAAATCTACATTCGGAGCAGTAATATCAAACTTTAGATTGTTCATTCTTTTTGTCGTTTCAGAATTTGTACCCAAAGATAAAAATTTATCCAAATCCTCACTGCTTTGTGTATAAATACCGGCATAATTGTTCAACAGAGGCTTGAAAAAGAATTTTAACGCTTTATAGGATTTATATGTTCGGTCAGAAATTCTACCGTTTATAATACATAGTTTTATTCGTCTGTTTTTACATTCTATAGCAATATTCGGCCAAATTTCCGTTTCCGCAATCATTATAATATCGGGTTTTATATTGTCTAAAAACCTCTTATCACATGAAGGAACATCAAATGGAAAATATGTAACTAAGTCAACAACACCGCTCAATTTTTTATGCGCTATGTCTTGTCCAGTATTTGTTCCGGTTGTAACTACAATTTTTGCATCAGTAAAAACCTCTCGTGTTTTTTTTATAAGTTTTTCTATAGCGTTAATTTCACCCACTGAAACACCGTGAAACATAATGACTTTTTTATTATCAGTGTTAAATTCAACAAAACCTTTTTTCAACCGAATTGCCTCATTAGAATATCCGCACTGCTTATGAAAAATTAATATAAAAGGATATATTAATCTATAAATAATTTCGCTTATAAAACCTATCATCATGCCCTCACAACATCTACTTATTCCATAAGGGATATGGAATTATTTTTATTTACCTTCCGCTAAAATGTATCTTCTGCCTTCATAAATAATATTATAACTAAGTTTTTGAATATCATCATCAATTTGTTTTTTCTTAATTATTACATAATTATCCTGCTTTTTTAATTCATTTTTTAAATCGTTTATTTCAAAGTCACCGCCGTATACAATGGGCTTTTCTCCATCTCTGTAATAAATTAATGAATATTTATGTGTAAACTTATAACAAGTAATAGTTTTGTTATGTTCTTTTGCGATTTTTGCAAATTTTATTAAATCTTCCTGACCGAATTTGTAGTCAATATTAAAAAATAATCCTGTTCCGAATGCACTTAAAAAAGTCATAAATAAAATATAGGTAATAAATACACCGGCATATTTTTCTTTTTTACAAAATATAACGGACAACAAACCTGTTAATAACAGCAATGCTGTACATAACGGCTTAGCCGGAGATATATCATTATTTAATTGCTCAGGCAAAAAATATTGAGTAAACATTGCTGTAACAGAAGCAATAATAAATATAAAACCTAAAAAATAAACGGTTTTGTTAATCCATCGTGAATACTCACCTCTTTCAATATAATTTGTCCAAATTAATCCGCCTAAAAGGGCAAACATCGGATAAATCGGAAGAATATATGTAATTAATTTAGTCTTGGAAGATGAAAAGAATAAAAGCATGAATACTGCGGAGATTCCTGCATACATCATTAATCTTTGGGTATCATTTTTCCCCCTAAATCCGAAATCACGTTTAACAATTTTTCTAATTAAAACAACTAAAGTTGAAACTATCCAAGGGAAAAATCCCCATAATACCGTTAACAAATAAAAATAAAACGGTTGCTGTCTTCCAAGATCACCGGAACCTAGGAATCTTGATACATGATGTTTCATTATGTATTCGTTAAAAAATAAAGGATTATGAATATTCAGCATGTGAATGTGCCATGGAAGCGTTATTCCTAAAAATAGAACAGAACCGATAATGAAATATTGAGGTCTGAAAATCTCTTTGAACTTTTTTGAATATATCGATATAAAAAACATTGAACCAAACGGAACAACAAAGCCAGGAATACCTTTTGCCATTACAGCCAGTCCTGAAAATATATAAAATAACCACCACATATACTTTTTATTTTGTTCTTTTACATAATATACAGACATTCCAAAGCACAAGGAAAGAGTAACACAAGATGCAAGCACAATATCTAAAATAGCAAATTTAGCAAGAATTAAAAACTCTAAAGATGTTGCCAGTATCAAAGACGAAACAGCACCAAACAATCTTGAAACTACTTTTCTGCCTAAATAATAAACGGCTAAACAAGATAAAGTTCCCCACATAGCAACAGGAAAACGAGCCGTAGCCTCTGTAATTTTTCCCCATAAAGCGAATGATAAACATTCCGACCAGAAATACAACGGAGGTTTTTCAAAGAAAAATTCTTTATTCAAATACAAAGTCATAAAGTCTTTTGTATTAAACATGTCTTTTGACATAGAAACATATCTGGATTCATCAACATCCATTAATGCATACGACCAAATATTATGGAAAAATAAAAAATAGAATAAAATGCATAAGCCTAATACAGTAAAAAATTCTGCATGTTTAACTAAAAAGTCCCGAACCTTCATCACATCTCCCATACTAATATGCTAATTATAACATAAATTTGAATAATATAAAAATTAAAGTAACTTACGAACATTGAGAGATAAACAGAGAGCAGATGAATAAAAAATTTGCGCTTGGCGCGATTCGAACGCGCGACCTATCCCTTAAAAGGGGAGTGCTCTACCTGCTGAGCTACAAGCGCAAATTTTAGTATAAAACTTGATAACTATTTAATTGTCATATCGGCTGCGGATTAACCACAAGTCTTATGGTATCAAGAACAAAATTAACTGTCAAGAGATTTATTTATTATTATAATAAATTTTCCTGATGTATAATAAAATTAATAAATATAAAAGAGAGATAATTATGAAACGCAAAATAAGTATACTGGGTTCAACTGGCTCCATCGGGAGACAAGCACTTGAAGTTATTGAGAAGCTTCAAGACAAGTTTGAAATAATTGCACTTAGCGCAGGAAGCAACACTGATTTGCTTAATGAACAAATTAAAAAGTTCAAGCCAAAATATGCTTGTGCTTCTGATATGAATGCAATTAGTGGCGCTATACCGATAACATTAAATGATATTTGCTCGAATAAAGAAAATGACATAATTCTTGTTGCTGTATCAGGCAAAATTGGATTAAGACCGACAATAACAGCTATTAATAACGGAATAGATATTGCACTTGCTAACAAAGAAACATTAGTTATGGCAGGCGATATTGTCATGCCTCTTGCAAAAGAAAAGGGTGTAAAGATTATTCCTGTAGACAGCGAACACTGTGCAATTCATCAATGCATTAAAGATATTGCTCAAGTTGACCGACTTATTATAACAGCTTCAGGAGGTCCATTTCTGCATAAAACAGTTAATGATATGAGAAATGCGACAGTGGAACAGGCTCTTGCACATCCGAGATGGAATATGGGTAAAAAAATTACTGTAGACAGCGCAACACTTATGAATAAAGGGTTGGAAGTAATTGAAGCTCACCATTTATTTAATATGGATTATGACAGAATTAAGGTTGTCGTACACCCTCAAAGTGTAGTACATTCTGCAATTGAATACATTGACGGAAGCGTTATTGCACAACTTGGAATTCCGAGCATGCATATACCTATTCAATATGCTATTACGTATCCGGAACGATTTGAAGGTATAAAATCGAAAAGTTTTAGCTTTTCTGAAGTTGCAAGGCTTGATTTTGAAGAACCGAATTGGGATAAATTTAAAGCGCTAAATCTTGCATATGAAGCAGGAAGATTAGGCGGTTCAGCAACTGTTTGTCTTAATGCATCTAACGAAGAAGCTGTTTTTGAATTCTTAGACGGAAAAATTAAGCTCTTTGATATCATTAATGTTGTTGAATATATGATGTCAAAACATACTGTTATAAAAAATCCGAATATAGATGAAATATTTGAGATTGATAATGAAATCAGACTTAAGACAAGGGAAAAACTACAAAAGACAATGGTATAAAAGAGTTTTAAATAAACAGAAACAAAAAACTGCTATATTAATTTGACAGGTTTATTTTTTCAATTCATTAAATTTGACCGCTTTTAATTATTTTCGGTAACTCTTTTATCTCATAAAAAATCTTTGCATTTTTGACGAATTCTTCCGGATTTGAACTTACGTAGAATTGTTCTGTAGAGAAGTTATTGTAAAACAAAACCTGACTTGCAAGTTTTGAATCGTTCTCACACAACCTGAGATAATTTGATTGAGGGGACGTTAAAAAACCTCGATTAGTTAAATCGTCTTTTATATAATTAACAAAAATCTCCGAAGGATCAATAAACAGTTCTTTTGGCGCATATTTTACAAATTCACTCATCAAATAAGGATAATGTGTACACCCTAAAATAATTTTATCAGGCTTAAATTCCATCATTTCTTCTATTTCATATTTGATATTTTTAATATCATTTTGTATATTTGAGCTGACACCCTCAACTATTCCAACCCAGTTTTTGCTTGCCATTTCTTTTACTTGGACATTTGAATTATATTTTTTAAGTTCTTCTGTATATCTGCCTGATTTCACTGTTGCTTCCGTTGCAAAAATACCAATTCTTTTATAATTTTTTACCCCCAATCCTTTTGCACAAGATTGAATAATAGGAATCATGAAGAAATTCCGGCATCTTGTAGATTTTGCAATATTGGCAGTCCGTTGATCTACATTTAATGTGATATGACGGATAGACCGATATGCAAGTATAATACTTTCTGTGCAAAATACACGCTGCTCAATTGCATATAACAACAGAGCAATTATCTCTCTGGGGGTAAATCTCTGAGAGTAAGAGAAGAAAAGTTTGGCATCGAAATCGATATGCCAGTTTTCATTGTCCTGCCAGATCTTCTTGATTACTTCACTAGGATGGTCGTAATGTTCACCATTGTATATGATCGTATCCTTGCCAGGTGTGTCACATGCAACATCAACAATCTTGCGTGCTGTCTCAACTTCGGGATATATGTTAATACCGGTGAAATCGTTATCCAATGTCGTATCGAGGATCGTGGTAGTAATTTT
>CADBXV010000073.1 GCA_902798645.1 uncultured bacterium | reverse complement strand
TAATCAATATAATTTTCTTTGGTGTTGTTGTATCTAAACTTGCAAAATCCTGATAAGCAGCTCTGTCCAGTGCATACACAAGAGGTGTTGCTCCTCCGATATCAACGGAATTCATACCTGATAAAATAGCATTCGAGTTAGCTGATATTATAGGTGAAACCTGTTTAGTTGCGCTGCATGCCCCTCTGGTTGTACCAATCGGACCTTTTTCCGTAACGACAGTAAACTTATTTCCGTTTTTTACTATCTTTTTTACATCCTGCAATGTATGTATACTTGTCGGATTTGTGCCGTTTGAATCGTGTCCGAACACCCTAAAACCCACACTTGTAGAAGACGGTATTTGAGCAATTATGGATGCCATACTCTTTTTAGCTACTGTTATCCAGTTAGACATACTTCCTGAAAAATCCATAACTATTTCTACAACACCAACTTGATTTTGGTTAACAATATTATTATTTACATAATTTTGTGCATAATAGTTGTTATAATAATTTTGGTTAACACTGTTTGCCGGAGATGTTATTGTTTGTCCGGATTGGTTTTTTATTGTTCCTGATGTATTAACCGTATATTTCGCTGAAAATACAATTGTTGTTGTCAAAATTCCTGTTAGTATCAATGCCAAAAGTTTATTCATATAGATTCTCCTATAAAACCATTATACATCCGATTCTTTTACTTATATAACGATATTAACTAAAAAAAAGATTAAAATTTGTAAATATTGTTAAGCTTTGGTAACAAAAAATATTTTTAGATGATATGTTATATATACAAGTACATTATCTTAGGAGAAAAATATGACAAAAGGAATTTCTGCTGTTAAAAGTTTTAGAACAGGTGCTTTGGCATTATTGCTTGCAGGAACAACATCTCTTTACGCTTCAAACCCAATGAAAAGTACTGCAAAAGAACCACAGCATAATTACACAGAGGTTATCTCCAAAGAAGGAGCGGAAGCTCTTAAAACAAGAAGTTTGCAAGGAATAAATCAAGCTTCAGTTCCGACTATGCATAATACAAAGCTTGACAATACTTTAAGAAAATTTATATCAAATAAAGATGATGAAGAATCTATAAACGGCATGATATCTGAGGTTTATAAAAACGAAGGAACATTTTTGGCGAGTGCATATATGCAGCATGAAATTAATTGTCAACAATTGGGACTTTTACTTGATTGTAAAACGGATATGCTTATAAATAATGATATTAATCCTAAGCTGGGTGAAAAGGTAAAAAAAATAGGACCTAAATTTTATAACTCAATAAAAAAGTATGGTGAAGATACGAGCAAATGGCTGGAAAACAGTTATTCAAATTCTATTTATTCTCTTTTGAGTTTTGATCATAAGCCCACCGGAGAAGAAGTAATAGAAAGAATTGACTATATTGCAGAAAAAAAGGCTGGCTTTACAGTAAACGAACTCATTGATTATTATACATTCACAAAGGGGTTTCAACGCAATAAAATTAACAATAAGAAAGATACACAATCTTTATCAGATTTAATTGCATATAAAATGTTTATGCTTGATAAACTAATGTTCTTAAAATCAATGTTAAACGGCGGAATATTTGGACCTGAGGGCAGATTCAACGAATACGAAAGTCTTCATGATTACTATGAGCCTTGGATGAAATCAGTTGAACCTAAATAAAAAAATAAATATTAAGATTTGTAACAAAATAAAAAATAAGTGAAATTCATACACTTATTTTTTTTTTATATTCATGTTCAGTCAAGATTTTATTATTTTGAGATTCGTTCAAGATAATGAGGATGTAGTAAGATGTCAATTAAATATCATGCTAAGTCAGAACCTGTAAATGTTCAATTACAGCAGAATATAAATAATTCAGATAGTATAGAACTGCAAGGCAAAACTAAGAGTTCAAAACAAGAAATAGAAAATGCTTTAAAGGCAGTTTTTCAACAATATAACAAAACATATAGTTTAGCAAATGTTATTCAAATTCTTGGTGAAGAATACACGGAAGAAAAACTTTGTTCTCTAACCCCTTTTGAATTAGATGATGCACTTAACAAAATTGAATCTGCTTTCAAACAACAAAACAAACAAGATGAGGTTACTACCATAACTTTTGAGAACTTTGAAGAAGCTATGGTAAAAAAATATGCAGAGATTAACGGAGAAACAGTTGATTTTTCAAATATTCCGGATGATTTTTTGGCTAAGCATTTTAAAAAAGTATTAGCTCAAAAATCAGATGAGCAAAAAGTTTCATTAATAAATGATGTAATAAACAAGTTTAAAAATAAGCCAATATTAGTAAAAGCGTTATTTGACAGTATTCAAGATAAAAACATAAAAATGAATTGTGCGGATAATGTTGATTCTAAACTGTTAATGCAAGCAGGCTATGAAGGTGTTTTGGCAGAGGTAACAAAGCATAAGTCAGCTCCGGGCACAAATAAATTGTTTGATGAATTAAAAAATAAGTTGGAAGCGATTAGTTCTTACGAAAAAAATAAAAATATTATAGATAAAGTTTATAAAAATAATTATCCTGTAGAAAAACTCACTGAAGACGAACTAAAAATTCTTAATGAATACAATCACTTTGCAGAGTTACAGACTATTGTAGTAAAAAGTTCTTTAAGTAATAAAAATTTTACAAAAGAAGATACAGAGCAATTCATAAATAAGGCAAATGAGTCTTTCAAAGATACACCGTATTACCGGACATTCTTACATGAAATAGCAGTTTATATTTCTGATAATAAAAATTCATTAAACCTTTCCAGAGAAGAATTATCTGAAATATTTGATAAAGCAAGTAATAAGGAATATTCGAAGGTTGCAGAAAAAATTCCCGACAAATCAGCCATTGATTCTGAAACAGGAAATTTTAAAAAGACTGCAGAACAAGCAGAGATACAAGTTATTAAACAAAATATAGAAACTTCTAAACAAGAAATTGCACGCAACTCGGAAGAAGAATCAAATAAATATCAAATTATACAAGATTTACCAAATAAAGTAAAAAATCCGGCTAAATCCAACTCAGGAACTAACACTTCTACATTTTTATCATATAATTTTGAAAATTTAAAAGATATTATAACGGGCAAAATTAAAAATTCTAAGTTTGTAGAAATAGATGAAAATAGCGTTATTAATAAATTCTCTGAAATGAATACTTCTGAACAAATATTACTTTTAGGTACGCATATGAAAGGAAAATATTTTAGGAATTTTATTAAAAATGCAAAAGATACAACTTTGAAATTATGGGTAGACTTAGGAATGAAAGCAAGTAGCGTAGATGATACAAAGTTTGTTATACAAGTTCAGCAAGATAATGAAAAAGAAAAAAAGAGTAAAAAAACAATGCCGTCATAATTAAGAATATTTAATCCTTGTGGTATTATATAATAACAATATTAATTAATAAAAGGAGATATTATGCTGCAAGGACCGTTTTTAGACAGAAATTGGATGGGAGAAAACAAGGATTACGCATCATCAAATATAATTATGCTAGGGCTTCCGTTTGACGGAACAGTATCTTATAAACCTGGCTCAAGATTTGCACCGGAGCAGATAAGACTTGCAAGCTGGGGACTTGAAGAATATTCCCCATATTTTGATAAGCACCTTGAAGACTGTAATTTTCATGATGCAGGGGATTTGGAATTCCCTCTGGGTAATACAGTAAAATCATTGGATTTAATTGAAAAAAATGTAGAAGACATATATAAAGATGGTAAAAGAGTATTTGGAATCGGCGGAGAACATCTGGTTACACTGCCGGAAATAAAAGCAATTTCTAAATTTTACGAAAATCTTGCTATAGTACATTTTGATGCCCATACTGATTTAAGAGAAGAATACCTCGGAGAAAAACTTTCTCACTCTGCAGTAATAAGACATTCAGGCAATATCGTCGGGTTTGAAAATATTAAACAAATCGGAATTCGCTCAGGAATGAAGGAAGAATTTGAATTAATGGAAAAATTTAACACAAGATCTACAAAATATGAAGATTTGGATATATTAAAAGATAAAAATATTTTTGTTACTGTTGATTTAGATGTTCTTGATACTTCAATCATGCCTGGAACAGGCACCCCTGAAGTCGGAGGCTTAACTTTCAACGAGCTTTTAGGCTGGTTTAAATATCTCTCAAATTTCAATATAATAGGCGCAGATGTCGTAGAACTGGCACCTGACTACGATTCCAGCGGAGCATCAACAGCTGTTGCAACGAAAGTTATAAGGGAATTGTTAATGACTATGTCTTAATGACGTAAAAGTTAAAGAACTAATCGTTCAAGATTCTTCGCCCTAAACGAATATATGGCTCAGAATAACGTAAAAACCTTATTTTCAACAGTTCGTCATCTTAAGGTGTAAGCCGAAGAACCTCATTAAATCTTGACTTTTTAGTTACTCTCTTTTTTATAATCTGTCATAATCACGGAGTTCCGGTCTGTTAGTATCATAATCTCCGTACAGTTTATTTCGCCATATACGCTTCATATTAACCGGCTCAAATAACGACTGGTCTTCAAAATCCAAAGGCTGAATAATCTTTGTTGGACTGTCATTTCTTGGTTGAACATTTTTATATTGTTCCGCTCTTACACGTCTTTGTTCTTCACGCTTTGCTTTACTTTCATTGTAATGTTCTTTTGCAGACCTAAAAATATCACCTGTATTAGACTTCAAGCCGTCAAAGTCTTTTTTACCTTCTTTTCTCCATCTTCTGTATTTTTTAGTAAAGATGTTATCAAAATTGCCCATATCGTAATAAATTTTATAAGACTCTTTTAAATATTCGTCTTCCGTCAAAACACTCACCTGAACATTTTCGGCAATCTCAGGACATACCATTCTTGAATAATCTCTTATTTTTTGTAACTGTTCAGTCTGCGGTGACGGACCTCTTGTAATTATTCGCCCCTCTACTACGCTTATTGTTTTATAAAAAGTATTTGACCATAAAATACTTTTATTCTGCATATCAACCAACACCGCATAAGTACTTATTTTATATGCAGGATCTATAACAGTTGCACCTGCAATGTTCAAAAAGTCCCATAAAGTTCTGCGCAAAACATAATTTTCCGCATCTATCGTTGAAGTCAAAAGAAGTACATATTGCTGTTTATTTACATTTGCAACCTTTTTTAAAAGCGGATAATTAATATTATATGAAGTTCTGAACTTGTTTGTTAAATCTCTTGCAGGAATCATATATGCAGGTTTACTTTTTAATAACTCTCTTTCATCACTTACTGTAGGAGAAACTATATAATCAGTTTTATTTAACAGATTTATAATTTCATTAGCAAAAAACTCTGCAGTTGAATCATATATATAAGAATCCACTGATAAGCTGTCAGTAACAATGTTATCCGGCAAAATAAGCACAGTCTTCTTCTGTACCGCCATTGCAGGCACAATACAAAATAAAAAAACTATCCCTAACAAAAATACTTTAAATAAATCTCTCACAACAGAATTATAACATATAAGGGTACAAATGTAAAAGCCTATATATGATTTGACTATTGATTATCTTCTTTTAAGTCATCTTTAAAATAAGATAACATTTTAATGCTTTCTAAACTGGCATGTATTTCTGATAATTGCTGGTAAATTGTTTCTAAACATTCTTTTATAACTTCGTATCTTCCTTCAATGCGCTTATCTATTTTATCTTTTATCATAATCCCTCATGTACCTTATAGGTCACTCAATTAATTATTAATTTATGCCAAAATAGTTAACATGTCAAGATTAACAATATTAGGAAATAATATAAAAATATATAGAAAAGCAAAAGGCATCACGCAAGAAAAACTTGCAGAAATGGTAAGCTTATCACGTGAATATATTATAAGAGTTGAAATGGGGCATAAAAGAATAAGTCTTAAAAAACTTTTTGAAATCGCAGATGCATTAGAAGTAGAGTGTTCAAAATTGATTAATTTTAAATAGTTAATGTCAGGTAAAGCCTGACTCGCTTTAAAAATTATAAATAAAAAGGTGCATCGATTGACGCACCCTTCAACTTATATCTGCTATAAGATTCTTTGCCTTGAATGAATAAATGACTCAGAATGACTCTATAGTTATAAACTTTTTAATCAAACAGATATAACTTGTTTATTTTAAAGCAACTGTCATATCTGCTTCAACGCATATTTTGCCGTCAACAGAGCCTACTGCGTGGCATTTGCTTATCGGGCCTTTAACTTTAGTCATCTCAATGTACATATCAAATCTGTCACCTGGACGAACAATATTTTTAAATCTTACATTATCTACACCTGCAAATAAGGTTAATTTACCTTTATTCTCAGGAGAACACATTAAAATTGGTGCAGAGCATTGTGCCAAAGCTTCCAATTGCAAAACACCCGGCATTATAGGATTACCAGGAAAATGTCCTTGGAAAAATTCTTCATTCATTGTCAGATTTTTATACCCTTTTGAATACTTATTGGGTATGCATTCTGTAATTCTATCCACCAATAAAAACGGATATCTGTGAGGTATCATATCCATAATTTGTTGAATATCAAATGATAATACTTCTTGATTTAATTCTTCTGTCATTTTATACTCCTTTATATTTTTACTAATTTACTCTTAAGCATTTGTGCAACTTTACAATGCACGGCATGTCCTGCTTCTTTTACCAATATTTGCGCTCTCATGTTAAGAGGTGATACACCGGTTAAATTAAAATCTCCCAGCAAGTCCAGAATTTTATGTTTCACAGGTTCCAATTCCGAACGAAGCTCTGTTGTATAACCATCCTCTTTTAAACCCACTGTGTTATCAATAGTAACACCTCTTGCAAATCCTAAAGCTTGAAACTTTGCCAAATCTTTATAAAATCCGAATGTTCTTGCTTCTATTATTTCTTTCAGGTTTTTATTATCCATTGTTATCCATTTATTCCTTAAATCAGGATGATCGTAATTTACAGCATAGGTAATTCTAAGCTCTTTATCCGGAATAACAACAAGACTCGTCTTGCCGTTAAGGTAATAAACAGGTTCACTTACTGTATAAAAATCCTTGTTTTTGCCGTCTATTCCTGCGTTATTAAACAAATCTACCCACATCTTGGAACTGCCGTCAAAAATCGGCATTTCTGTTTCTGACAGGTATACATCTATAGAGTTGATACCTGTAATTGCGCAAGCCGCATTAAAATGCTCGCATAGCATAACTTTGTATTTGTAATCACCTAGGAGAGTTCTCTTATCCTTACTGCAAAGAGTTACACAATGGTCAGTTGAATGTAAGTTTTCTATACATACATCAAACGCTTCTTTAGCGCCTTTTGAAAAAATTCTGATTTTACCTGAGTCCGAAGGTTTTATTGTTACTTCGCACTCCTTATTTTTCATTAAAGATTTACCAACAGTATGTATTTCTGATTTTATTGTTATCATTACGCTTTTGTTTCACCCTCTTGGATACTCTCTTCAAATGACTTAAGAAGCGGCTCATATTTCTTAAATTTAGATATTAATTCGCCGGCATCTTTCATAATTTTAAGCTGCTTAATGAATTCCTTTCTCGGAACAGCAGGAGCGCCTACAACAATTGATTTTTCAGGGAAACTCTTTGTTACGCCTGCTTGAGCGGCAATAATAGTATCATCTCCTATAGAGATATGATCAGCTAATCCTGCTTGACCTGCAATAACAACTCTGTCCCCGATTACGCAGCTTCCTGCAATACCTACTTGAGAAACTATCATACAACCTTTTCCTATACGACAGTTATGACCAACCATAACCAGGTCATCAATCTTTGTATTGTCACCTATTATTGTGTTTTCGATTGTACCTCTGTCAACACAAGAATTTGCACCTATCTCTACGTTGTTACCGATAACTACTGAACCAATTGAAGGAATTTTAAAGATAACTTGTTCTGTGTTACCTTCCTTAATTTCTCCGTCTTTTCTTGCTTGTTCAATATTATTAGGATTTTCTGTTACAAAGCTAAATCCGTCTGCTCCCAATGAAACACCGTGATTTAAAATAACTTTATTACCGACTTGAACTCTGTCCCCTATATTTACCCCCGGATGGAAGAAACAGTCAGCACCGATTTTAGCACCATTTCCGATATAACAATTTGCCAAAATCTTTGTATTATTGCCTATTTCTGCGTGTTCAGCAATAACAACATTTTGTCCGATAGAAACATTTTGGCCAATCTTAGCGGTTGATGCGACAACAGCACTCGGATGAATACCTTTGTTTACCTCCGGTTCTTC
>CADBXV010000072.1:8364-12628 GCA_902798645.1 uncultured bacterium | reverse complement strand
ATATACAATGAAATAGAAAATGAGTATTACAGAAATTCATTAAAAATGAAAGATGGTGAACCATTAACTCCAAAATTTATAGAAGAAAATGATGTATATAATTATCAAGATATAACAGACCCTGAAAAATCCAACTATTACAAAAAACAATTAGCTAAAATGTACGGACTTGATGTAAATGCTCCTGATATAAATGAAAAATTAAAAGATAAAAAAATAGTAGTTCCTAAAAAAACATCTCGTTTGTATCAATATGCAATGAATTCAGATGCATTTCAAAAATGGGTGTCAGAAAACTACGATAAAATAAAAAATGGAGAAAGTTATAATAACAAAATAGAATTTCCATTAAAAATGAACAAACGAGATATAGGCATGTATGCAACTATTCATAGAGCAAATCTAAATAATATGAAAATAAATCCTGATGGTTCAATAACAGGAAATTTAGTTGATCCTTATAATTTTGAAAAATGGAAATATAATAATATTCTTAATGTAGATAATATGAAACAAGCTGTTAATAATATAGGAAAAAATATTATAACAGGTATAAATAATACTGCATATAATCAACAAACAAAAAATCAATTAAATCCGTATTATATAGACATGCCTATAAAAATAACAAATGAAGATTATATAAGAATAAAATCAAAAAATAATCAAAAATAAAAAGAAAATATATTAAATGATTGACCAAAAATATGTTTTATAGTAGACTACAACTATGAATAAGTTTATGTACAAACCCATGTATTTAGATTTTCCAATTATACAAATAATATATATTTTATTTTGGTTTCCTTTAGGATATATTGCATCTTATTTTATTGCATTTTCTACTATAAATACAATTGCTAGGATAACAATCTTTTTACTTGATAAATGGGATTTTTCATTTCAATATTATATGATGTCTGGCAGACTTGAAATGGGTATAAGACCCTTTTATCTTCCGACGCATGTTATTTACGACATTTTAATATTATGTATCGGATTGGAAATAATAAGTAAATTTATATACAAGAAAAGATTAGAGTATGAGGGACATTCAGAAGATGGGCAAGATGCGTGCGATATTCAAGAATCCGATTAGTGTTTTTGGAATCATAGCTGTAATATTAACTTTAATTTTAGCATTTGGCACACATATGCATGTGCCGGATTTTTATACAAATAAAGAATTTGCCGATAAAATAGCACAGGAAGTAAAATTTGAAGATATTTATACAGCAACAGAGCATTTAATTACACCTAATTATTATATATGGAACGGACTATTTCAAGCTTGGGCTTGGGTTATAACATTCGTTGCTTTCTGTTTAATATTTAAGGTATACTCTTTCGAAAGATTCAAAGATTTAAAAGTATTGAATAGAAAGTTGTTTGCTTATTTGTGGATTAACATATCATATCCTATATTTGGACATTGTTTCCTTTATTATTATATTATAGACCTTGATAAATATGTTTATAACCACTCAGCAGATTCAATGGGAATTCCATTTTTTGGTATGTATATTTTTCTAATAATGTTAGCAGTAATTTATTATCCACTTTCGAATTTTCTTGTATTTATGACATACAATACAAGGGTAAGGCGTGCTTTCTATAACTTTCTGTGGGTAATATCTTTGCTGGTAATTTTACTCACAGCCTTTGCATGCTTTAATATGCACTTCAGTTATTTGTGCTTTGCTTTGTATCCATGTATTTTAATATGGTTTATATTTAGTATTTATGCTATCGGGTACAAAGAAAATAAGTTAGTTGGTTACGGTAAATCTTAAGATATATTGATATTTTATCCACAGGTAGAACAAGTTCCATCTGAACATTTTTGCGATTGCCTTAATGTAGGTCTAAGAAGCTTGAACATCATGCTGTATCTTTCGTTATCTTTTCTATTAGAAACTTTGAACAATCCATTTTTAAGTTCGAGCTGTAGGTCAGGTTCCACCTGACAATAACATGAATCCTGAAAATCAACTATCACAAAATAATTTACCCCAGAATTTACCCCTTGATATGAATACATTGACTTTGCTTTTGGGTTTATTACAAAAAGTATCACAAGGAAAAGTAAAAAATACTTCTGAATTGGAAGAATTAATAAACAGCATGGAACAATTATTGGAGGAAAAATAGATGAGATTTAAAAATTATAGAAATCCTTATACAAACGATAACAGAATATATTCATTTAAAGATTTGTATGATATGCCATTTGGCGAATTAATTAAGAAAAAACAAGAAGTATTGGGTCAATATAGGGTGTTGGGAGTTCCTCGCGATGAGGAACTTCAATCAAGTGAAAACGTAGTTCATGTAGAAGCTTACACTAGAGAAGATGGAACGGAAGTTAAGGCTCATTACAGAAGTAAACCCGAAAGAAGCTCTACAAATACTACCGTTACTAATGATGTAAAAACTGAAGAACCTATTCAGGAAAAACAAGAATTACAATCTGATAAAGATATTCAAGAACAAAATCAAGATAATAAAGAACAAACAGAGCAAGCTAAACAAGAAACTGACGAGCGATTATATCCGGAAGAAGTCGCTGGGGTTAAACGGGGTGAACCAAAGACTTTTGAACAAATGGTACAACAAGGCGTTAATCCAAAATATATGAGTGAGGAAGATGATAAAGGTGATTATTCAGATAACTGTCAAAGCTGTACAGTAGCTGCTGAACTCGTAATTAGAGGTTATGATGTTGAAGCTGGACCATATAGTACTCCTGAAGCTAAAGATTTGGGACGTTCAAGCAAATCTGCTTATTTAGATCCAGAAACAGGTGAAGAATGTGTACCAGATATTATATATTATAACGAAATTAGTTGTATTGATTATTTAGAACAAAATGTAAAACAAGGCGAAAGATACGAATTATCATACAATACACCAACTGAAAGCGGTAATCTTGAGTATGATAAGGAACACGAGTATGACGGACATGTTGTAATAATTACAAGAAATAAAAATAATGAATTAGAATATTACGACCCGCAAAATGGTGAACGAGCAAGGGGAAATGGTGTTAAAGCCATTTTAGAACCAAATTTTCAATACAAAATTCCAGTTGCACCTCCTCGTATTTTGCGTATTGACGACAAGGCGCTTAATCCAAAGTATGTAAATAAGGTTGTCAAAAAAAGAAACAATAATTAATTACTATCCTCGTTTATCATAGTAAATATATTTAAATTTTGGATTTATTTTTTTAGTGGTGCTGTAGTCTTCATAAGCACCGCTTTTATCACCCAAATCATATTTACATAAGCCCCTATTATAATATACATGGTCAACACCACTATATTCATTCTTAATTGATAGCGATTTATTATAATCTTTTAATGCACTTCTTAATTGTCCATCATAGTATTTTGCAAGAGCACGATTTGAATAAGCAGTAGCATTATTTTGTATGTAACTTGTATTATTAGAAGTCATATGAATCACTTTTGTATAATATTTTATTGCTTTTTTGTATGCTTTCTGTTGATAATAGACTAAACCAATATTAAAAATTGCTTGATAGTATGTATTATCTAATTTAAAACATTTTTTATAATATTCAATAGCTCTACTTGGGTATCCTGCATGGTGGCTTGCTTTTGCATACGAAAAGTACGCATCTGGTTCATTTGGATATCTTTGAATCATTTCATATGCTAAAAGACAAGCTTGAGAATTCTTTTTTTGTGATATAAGATATTCTATTTTATTACCAAATGCATTAATTTCTTTCATTTGCTCTATTGTTAATGTGTTTTCTTTAGCAAAAACTGGTAAGTATATAATGTTTTGAAGAAATATAATAATAAAACAGATTACTATTTTTTTCATTTATGCCACTTTCTATTTTTTATTTATAGTCATATTATAAAAATTAAAGTATATTAAGTCAATGTAATATGAAATTATATTAAAATAAATGACAAAATGTTTGTTAAATTATGTTACAATAAAGCTATTTCTGGACAATAAATAACTTTATATAAATAGATTAGTTAAATAAGAACTTCTTGCAATGACATTGAATGATTTGCTGGATAACGAGCCTTCAATAATGGCACAAGATGGCGATATAGGAATACCAAGCTATGAAGAATTAAGACAATCTCCAAATACACGCTGGATAGACCCATATACAAACTCTCAAGGACAAAAAGACGGAGGATTTTTTGGAAGTATAAATGATAATTATTACAATAGTTTTGTAGAACAAAGAGAACCATTTATATTAGAAGAAAAT
>CADBXV010000072.1:0-8300 GCA_902798645.1 uncultured bacterium | reverse complement strand
GCCTGAAGAAGATGAATCAGAGCCTAGTATATACATTCCAGATGAAGAAGAACCCGAAGAACGGCAGAAAACTCCATATGAATTGAGTGATGAAGATTTGGCAGATATTTTGCAAAGCATAATAAAAGCGAGAACATCGTCAAACACTCAAACAGAACCAATTTTAGAAGATAGTTTCCCAACTCTACCTCAAACAGATACACCTAATACACCTCCAGTATCGCTCCCTCAACTCCAAACATCTCTAAACCAAGAAGAATTAAAACAGATGTATGAAAAACTGCTGGAAGAATTGAGAAAAATGCTAGGTAAATATAGTGGGGCAAATATAAGAACAATATTTTCTAACAATAGTATAGGAAATAATAATAACAAAGTAGATAATTTTAACTTGAATGCTTCTCCATGGAATTCTCCATATTTGCCAAAAGCAAGTAATGAAGATTACAAATTAAAAAATGAGTTAATACGATTTAACAATGAACAAAATAAAAATTACAAAGATGCAAAAGACTTGATGAATATTGCACTCATTGGTCCTGAAAACATACAATCAAATCCTGAATATAGGCGAATTGATAAGAATGATAGCAAAAGATTATCAAAAAATCTTAGGGATAAATTGGATAGTAAATTTACTACAATAAAATTTGAACCAAATAGTTCTCTTGCGACGTCTATAAATTCTTCACCAAGTCTTAAGCAATCTATAAACTCATGGTGTAAGCAATCTGAAAATGAAAGAGAACAAACAATACCAGTTATTATAAATGATAATGAAAATTTATTTAGGTCTATTAATAATGCTACAATATTAAACCCAAAATTTGAGAATGGTGTATTTACAGGATATTTGTATGATAAATATGATTTTAAACCAGATGAATTTAAAGATAAATATACAACAGCTGTAAATACAGGTGCGGTTGCATTGCAGACGGTAGGAATATTAAAGAATTATAATATATTAGTGCCAATAAAGATGGATTTGAAATAGTCTTATTATTTCTGTATAATTCAAAAAGGGTTAATTATGAATATTATTAAAAATAAAATACAAGCAGGATTTATTATTGTATCAAGTATAATTTCTATTATACAAATATTATGCTTTTTTGCATTCGAATTTCAAAAAAATATTGCAATCTGGTTTATATTACCCACAATTCTAATCTGTTTATTTTGTATATTAGAAAATAAAATAAGTAAAGAGAATTCTGTCCAATGCTTGTTTATTTTTATAAATACATTTATTATTTTGTTTTTACAATTAGGTTTGTGTTCTATTTTAAATTTTACTAATTTTGATAATAAAACTTCTATAAATGTTGAATTTACAAATACTAATCAATACACAAGTACAATGAAAAGTATACATTCAAAAATGACAAAACATTTTCCTTCAAAAATACCTGTTGAAGCCCAAAATGTTAATTTTTTCTGTAGTGGAGGTTCTTATTTTGGTGGAAGAGTTATCTATTTAAAATTTGATACAACTGAAGAAAATCTAAAAAATAAAATAAGTAAATATAAATATGTAACGATTATAGAGCCGTATGATAATATAAACAAATATAGGAATTCATATGCAAGAGATTTTATTATTGATAGATTATTGCAGAATAATAGCTCGATATCAGGTTACAAGTTCTATATAATTGGTAATAATTTGAATACAAAAAATTGCCATAAATCTTGTGAGTATGGTATTGCAATTAATAAACAGTCAAATACAATTATTTATTATGCAAGTAATCCGGATTAAGATATATATATTATTTTTCATAAAATTTACGTTATCGATTATCGAATTGTTACGACCTCTTAATATTTATAAAAAATTAGGCAAAATTTATCTTTACGAGCAGGTAGTGTAGACTTCAGTCTACCGAATATTTTGACTTTTTAGTCACCCTCAGTAGGGTGCGTTTTTATGGAGAGGCGCATATTTTGTTTGCTTTTAAATTGACCCCTCACCACATCCGTAGGCTTCAAGGCGGAGCCTTTTAGCAACGGCTGTTCCTCTCCCAAGTGAAGAGGAGGCTTGGGTATTGAATGCTTGATTCGTTTTTTTGGTATAATGATTAAAAAAAAGAGGAATTTATATGACATCAGAAAAAGTTCGTGTGTTTCAAAATCTTAAAAGTATTCTTGCTTGGTGGTTTTCAGTTAACGATATTGATGACCATTATGTTATAAAATTCTTTGGTATAAAATTTTGCAAAAAGTACAAGGTTGAAGTAAATATAAAAGAGGTTTCTGCTATTGGGGTTACTGCAGAAAAGAGAAATCCGCAGGTTATTATATCTTTAACAACTTATCCTGCCAGAATAAATACTGTATATAAAACAATATCGACGTTACTCCAACAAACTGTAAAACCGGATAAGGTTGTTTTATGGCTTGCATCATCACAATTTCCTGATAAAATTCTGCCTGATAATTTAACTAAGCTTCAAGAGTATGGTTTAGAAATAAAGTGGTGTGATAAGGACATTCGCTCATTTAAAAAACTAGTTCCGTCGCTTATAGAATATCCTGATGATATCATAATTACAGCTGATGATGATATTTTTTATCCGAATAATTTTGTTGAAAATTTGTACAATGCATATCTTGAAAATCCGGAATATATCCATGCAAACAGAGCGTTTGTAATTAAAAAAAGGCTTAACGGCAGATTGTATATTAAATCAAGAAATTATCAATATAACAGTACATATCTTCCTTCATACAGAAATGAGCTTATGTCAGGATACGGAACTCTTTTTCCGCCTCATTCTCTATCTCAAACGGCGATTGATGACAGTATTTTTATGAAAGTTATGCCTACAAATGACGATGTGTGGGCTTGGGGAATGGCTGTTCTTAACGGAACAAAAATTATGGTAAATAAAAACGGATATAAACTAAAACTCATAGAAGACAAAACCGTTCAGCAATTTGCTTTGAAAAATATGAATAGAAACGATACAACAGTCGGTTTGGCAGGGCGTGATGCCGTTAATGTAATGTGTGAACTTTATCCCCAAATATCAAAGAATTTAAATTTATAAAAATTATAAAAAGTATAGGTATTAATAAGGTAAAAAGCAGTTTTATGACTGCTTTTTTGTTGTGAGAATTTTGCTGTAGTGCTGTTGCACAAGCAAATACAAAGAAAGGAATTTTTTATGGAAGAAAATCAATTATCACAAGCATCTGAACTTGTAAAAAATGAGCCGTTACAAACAGACGACAACTCTGAAAAAACAAGTAAAGAAAATGCCGATTTAAAAGAAGCAGAAGAGAAATCGAATGATCCTTCTAATCTTATTTTGGGCAAATTTAAGTCTGCTGAAGATTTAAAAGAAGCATACAAGCAACTTGAAAAACTTCAAGGTAATCAATCATCAGAACTGGGAATGCTAAGAGAAAAAGTTGCATCCATGAACCAAAGCAATGAAATATTAAAGCTTTTGGAAAGTGTTTATCAAAATAAAGCTTTAATACAAGAATCTGCAAGAAAATATCCCGAATATTTTGCTGATCCGTCTTTTAAGCAAATTTATTCTGAAGCTTACCGAGCTTTTGGTGCTGATCTTGACGTTGACAGGCTGGTTAAACTTATTGAAAGTTATGCTTCTGCTCGAATTTTTGCATACGAAAAATCAAAAGCTGCCGAAGTTGAAAACAAACAAATTATTAACGGAATGCAATTTGATAAAAACGATAAAAATGTGTCGGTTCCTGTTAAAAAGAGTATTCAACAGATGACACCTAAAGAATTGGATGAGATGCTTGACAGGTTGATTTAGAGATAGTAAAGGCACTAAGGCAGTAAGAATTTTGGAAGGCAAAAAGGCAAGAAGGTGCGAAGGGAATAAGGTAATACGTCAGTATAAATATATTCATTATAGAACTCGTTTTACATTGAATATATAAAAACTTTCTTTGTGCCTTCAACAAAAACAGAAAGGAAAAAACAAAATGACAACAACAAAACAAATGATTGTAGATGCTTTTTCTAAAGCATTTGACAAACACTTTTACAATGAGCTTGTTATTGGTCAATTAGCTCATTCTGAACAAAAAGATAATGTTCAAAAAGGTGACGAAGTTAATATCACTATGCCAGGCATGGTTACTCTGTTTGATTATGACGGAGGCGACCTGCCGACAGCAGAAACTGCAACAATCTCAACTTGCAAGGTTAAATTAGACAGAGGAAAAGCTTTCCACTTTGAATTATCTGAAATGGAAGAAAAAATGCTTGAAAACTCAGGTGCTGATTCAAAAGATCAAATAGAAGTTGCTAAAGAATACACCGGTGATGCAATTAAGCAATTTGCTGCCGCAGTTGATTCCGCTTATGCTAACCTATATACAAGAGCAGGTCACTATATTGATGATTCAGGTGATGCAATCTCTCTTACACCGCAAATTGCTAAAGATGTTTTTGCATATATGCAGGCAAAGTTCCAACGTGGTGACGGAAAAGGTCATACAAATTGGATTGACGGGAATATGGTCGCAATTATTCCGCCTGAATACCAATTCTATTTAGGCAAATTAGATGACCTAAAATACACTGAAAAAGGTGCAGATGAAGTTAGAAAAGGCTACATCGGTCATCTCTGCGGCTGGGAGATCTTAGTATCAAATAACATAGCATCACCTGAAGCAAATGTGTTTTATCCGCTATTCGGTGTCAGAGGTAAAACTCTTGCAGGCGGTATATCTTCTAACCTAAACACAACTTTTTACACACCTGAAAAGAGTTTTAACACTTGCTATAAAGGTTATGGTTTGTACGGCGTAGGCGCACCTCGTGCAGATTTCTTAGGTTCTGTTAAGGTGTCTGCACCGATTGCGTTAGGCTAAGAAACGTGACGAAGTGAACGAAGTCACACCGTCACTAAATAAAAAAGAAAGGAAAATAAAATGACAAGAGATATAATTGATGTTCAATATCCGGTTTTAGACCATACAGAATCAGTTGCAAATATTGCAATTGAAAAGAAAACCGTTACTGTAGCTAACGGTATTACTATCAAAGATGCGTTTTCTAATAAAAACAACTCTTTATTTATCGTAATCGATAACACAGCTAACGCATCTTCACTTTTAACGGTAAAAGCAGGCGATGCTTACCCTAACTCTATGTTAGGCGATATCGTAATCGAACTTGCTAAAGGTGTTTCAGCTATCCAACTTCAAGACTTATCAAGATTCCAAAAATCAGATGAGTCAATTGATTTGGATTTTGGCGAAGGTTTCACAGGTACTATTTATGCCATAGCTAAATGGGCAGGTGTAAGACCGGTAGAAGCATAAAACCCCACCCCGAAATCAAAGATTTCGACCCTCCCTCAAGGGGAGGGTTCTTTGTGGGGGATTACTGCTTAATTATTTTTGCAGGATTACCAGCTATTATAGAATTGGCTTTAACATCTTTTGTAACAACCGAACCTGCACCGATTGTAACATTATCACCGATTTTAATTCCGTTAAACAAAACAGAATTTGCATATATAGTTACATTGTTTACGATAATCGGTACGTTTGAATGGTTTTCCTCAATATATTTACCGCTGCCGATTGTTACATTTTGATAAATAACACAGTTTTTACCAATTTTAACGTCAGGGTGTATAACAATCCCAATCGGATGCGGGAAATATGTATTCTGATTCTTAAACTTCGGTAAATCCTGAATGCAGCATACATCTTCCAGCTGATTAATATTAGCCCATTTGAATTTCATCTTGATACCGAACACCTTGACGACAAGCTGTCCGTTTTCTTTGTATAAACCGAAAAGTAAATTTATGATTTTTTTCATGTTTATCTAATCATCTATTGAGAAATCTCAATGAATATTCTTTTATTATATTTAATAATTGAGAAAATGCAATACAAATTTTTAGGTAAATATATAAAAAGTAAAAGAGAAAAAGCGGGTGTTTCACTTAATTCATTTTCTATTACAAATGATATAGAGCCTGCTATTTTGTCTCGCATCGAAAATTTACACCAAAATATAAAATTGAATGTGCTGGAAAAAATTGCCAAAGGATTTAATCAAACGCCAGCTCAATTTTTATTGGAATTTGAACAAACAGATTAGCTTGTATGAGGGTGATTAAAAACTTGTAGGGTGCAATTATTTGCACAAAAAGAGTTAAACCTCACCCACATCCGTACGTCACTTACGTTCCTACGGCTGTTCCCTCTCCAATTGGAGAGGGTAGAATTTCAGCCTGAGAGCTCTTGCTCGAAGGGTAGAAATTCGGGTGAGGTTCATTTCTCCGTTAGTTATGGTAAGTTTTAAATTCCCAACAACTATAAAAATGTCTAAAGCAACATAAAGAAAATAATTGAGCAGACCTGCAAAATTCATAAAATAGGTTAAAATAAGAATACAGGCAGGGGTGATACGAACACCCACCACCTGCGTATCTTATGATATAAGATACTTAAGTGCAAGAGTTAATGCAATTAAGAGCATTGACTCTTCTTCGTTGATTTCAACTAATATTTTAACCTCCTTTCGTTAGCTGAAATGTTAATAAAAATCTTTAGCCTGTATTCTAGTTTTAAAGTTCTTTTGGTATTCCGGCAAATTTTTTGTATTAAATCAATAAATTTGCTAATTTATTATAAAATAGAAAGGAATAATTATGTACAAAATTAAGTACCTGATTACAGGACACGAATTTTTGCTGCCTGATAAAGAGGCGCAGGAACTTAAAGATAAATTCCCAAATGATTACAAAATCTTAGAAAAAAACGGGAAAAAATTTAAGGATAAAAAAACGATTATTAAATATAAAGACGGATCAATCAGGGAACTGGTTATTGAAAAACCTGTAACATCAACTCAATCCCCTAAAATTGTTTCAAAAAGGCGAGGGGGGTAGTTCTATGAAAAATTTGCAGCAATTTTTAACCGATCTTGGAGCAAGAGAATCCGGAGGTAATTACAAAGCATTTAACAAATACGGCTATGCAGGTAAATACCAAATGGGCGAGATGGCGCTCGTTGATGCAGGATATTATACTAAGTCAAATAAAATTTACAACAACGACTGGAAAGGAAATTTTACAGGTAAAGATGGGGTTAATTCAATACAAGAGTTTTTAAACAACCCCAAAGCACAGGAAAATGCACAAATTATTTTTAAAAAGAAACAATGGGGTTATCTTAAAGCTCTAGGGGCAGATAAATATATAAATAAAATCATTAACGGATATAAAATTACACCTTCCGGACTTCTTGCAGGAGCGCATTTGAAAGGAGCCGGCTCTGTAATTAAATATCTTAAATCAAATGGGCAAGTTAATGAAAAAGATGCATTCGGGACATCTGTAGAAACGTATATACAAAGATTTGCCGATTATGATGTAAGTATAATTTTGCATTAGTTTAAGAGCCTTATTACATAAATGCTCTGAATTAGAAGGATAAGTAAGGAGGATAAAATGACATTAACATTTTTAGACCTGTATAATGCCTGTGCATCGCAGGAATGGTCAATGTACGATAATGATGCAACAAAGACGGAAGAATTTGAAAAATCTTTAGTAATAGATTTAAACAAGGCTGTTACAGAAATTTTATATTCATATCCGTTTAATTTTAGAGAAAAAACTCATGTTATTTTTACATTACCTAAAATTAAAAGTTACTCTATGCCAAAAGGCTTAATTTTAAAAGACAGTGAAGGATTATATTCCGTTAAAATAAATTCACGTTCTCTTAAATATATAAAAAATCCATTGTCACTCGATGACAAAAAAGGAATTCCTGAGGGTTTTTACGTAAGAGGTGCAAAGTTGGTTTTGTATCCGGAGCCGACAGAAAAATTTATTGTTACAATAGATTATCTTTCTTTAGCGGTAGGGATAAACAGTCAAGATGATGAGATTTTCGCATTAAAAGATAAAAATGATATTTTAAATATTCCTGAACATTTAGAGGAAATTTTTAAAAATGCGGTAATATCAAGAACAATGTTAAATTCTATTGCATCCGAAAGTGATGAAAATTTTTCCGCATATAAAAAACAATCTGAAACAGCTTATAAACAACTGGTAAAATATTCAAAGGGGGTGGAGCATAACAAAGTTATAAAAATTTAATTAATACTAAAAAAAAGCCTCAAAGGAAATCTAACGAGGCTAAACTTGTAAGTAAGATGTAAGATTATAAGAGAGTGTGTGTTTTTAAGTTAAGTCTTGGATTATTGGCAGTTCGAAAACTTTCATTCGTATTATTTTCTTTACAGAAAATAGCACCTCATTACAGTTTTCTCACT
>CADBXV010000071.1:8746-12914 GCA_902798645.1 uncultured bacterium | reverse complement strand
GGTATGACAGATACTATGGGCAGAATGCACGGTGATGCTCAATTCGCAGGTTCTTCTTCTGTTCCTGCTCACGTTGAGATGATGGGTGTAATAGGTATGGGCAACAACCCAATGGTTGGTGCAACTGTTGCAGTAGCTGTTGCAGTCGAAAAAGCTATGGCATAGAAAAGGAAAAATACATATAAAATATTTGTGACGGCGGTGAAATTTCACCGCCGTTTGTTTTGTTATCAATTAAACCAAAAATTTATAGCGTGCACTTTAGTGCGCGAAATTAATATCAAACAATTTATTTTTCGTGCGTTAAAACACACACTACTTGCTATCTTTTATTTTGTCTAATATTTAATATAACGGTCATAAGTATATGCAATGATTTTACAAGATATTTATGAAAATCTGCCGGCTTTGATTTTTCTACGTGCTAATATACTTATATTTATTTACTCCAAGTAGACAATGTAAATTTTAGGAAAAATTCCATAATAAATATGAAAGGTAAACAAGGATAAATAGAAAGCTAATGTTTACCCCTATTTACCCCTAATTGTCATTTTTGTCTGAAAGGAGGGAATAGCCATGCACATAGTCAGAATGATAGCTTATGCTCTCGTCATTACAGGTGCTATAGTCTGGGGCATAGTAGGTTTCTTTAACTACAATATTGTAGCGGCATTATTTGGTGATGCGACTTTATTATCAAGAATAGTTTATGCGCTTGTCGGAATTGCCGGTATCACATTGCTCGCAACAAGTGAGTTTGAAGAATGCTATTGCAACTGTTCTGATGAAACACATTACTAAAAACCTTACTTATTCTTGCCCTCTCCTTGTGAGGAGAGGGCAAGAGTGAGTTATAAATTAATCATTTATTCAAAATCCCTTCTGATGCAACAAAAGCTGTTGACCAAGCATTTTGCAAGTTATATCCTCCGCAGAATCCGTCTATATCCAGAGCTTCACCTATGATATAAACATTCGGGTAAATTTTTGATTCCATTGTTTTAGGATTAATCTCATCCAAATCATATCCGCCTGCGGTTACAGTTTCTTCTCCCTTATTTGTACCTGTTACGCTGACTTGAAAGTTATGAATTCTATTTAGTATTAAATCTCTTATCTTACCATCAATTTTGTATGCTTTAACATCCGCAAATTCTCTTGATATGAATTCCGCAAATCTGTGAGGAAAAATAACAGATAAAATATTTTTTAAATCTTTATGCGGATTATCATTTAGCAATTTTTGCAAATCAAATTCTCTATTGTATAAATCAAAATTCAATTTATACGGAAAAGATTCTTTCGTTTTTATTGAAGATATTTTATATGTTAGAGGTCCTGAGATTCCAAAATGAGTAAATAATATATCATCAGATATTTTACAATCAATAGAGTAAACATCTTTTAATACAACACCGCTAAGAGATTTTATATCACAGTTTAACCCTACAAGAGCCGGTGTACATTCTATAACAGAATGATTAATACCGTTGATTTTTTTCCATTTACTTCCTCCTCCTACAGAGATAATTATGTCAGTAAAGAAGTATTCCGCATTATTAGTTTTTATCTTATATCCGTTAGTCAGAGGTGTAACTTCACTTACACCTTCTTTAATAAATTTACCTTTATTAATAGCATTAAGGATTTTTTCTCTGACATCTTTTGCACTGTTAGATATCGGAAAAATTCGTCCGTTATCTTGAACATAAGTTTCAATTCCCAATTCTTCAAAAAGAGCAATTGTATCATAAGTCGAAAATCTGGAAAAAATAGAGTATAAAAACTTTTCGCCTCTTGGGTAATTTTTTGCAAGTTCTTTAAAATCATACTCTGCATGAGCTAAATTGCATCTTCCGCCTCCTGTAGGTAAAAGAGTTCTAAGTGGTATCCCATAGTCAAACAAAGTAACTTCCATGCCGGCTTTTAGCAAAAAGTACGCACAAGCACAACCTGAAGCACCGGCACCTATGATTCCAACATTTTTAGAACCCTTTGACATTAATCTCCTTTATTATTCAACCAAATAAAATGCATTTACCCCTATACTCTTGTACCATATAAAACAACTTGTTCCGGATCTTCAAGTTCATCATACAAATCCGAAATAGATTTTTTAAACAAAGGATGAACAAAGTCTTGTGCAATCTCGAGCATAGGAACAAGCATACAAGCACGCCTATGAAAAAATCTGTGTGGTATAGTAAGTTTATCGGTATTCATTATAATATCATTATAGAAAAGAATATCAATATCTATTGTTCTGTCTGTATAATCTCTTTTTCCGCTCCGTTCTCTGCCTAATTGAGATTCTATTCGATTAATTACTATCAGAAGCTCCTCCGGCGAAAGCGAAGTTGATATCTGTACAATAGCGTTTACAAACCAATTTGGGGAATCCATCTGCCAAGGCTCTGTTTCGTAAAAAGATGACGTTGCAACAATTTGAATATCTTTGGTCGTACCAATGATACTTGCAGCCTGCTGAACATATCCAAGTCTGTCTCCGATATTAGAACCTAATGATAAGAACACTATCGCCATATATTAATTGTACATTTTTTAATCAATTTTTGTCAATATAAAAAAATATACACTTTGGTAATGCTAAAAACATTATAATAAGTTAAATTTAAGTATGAAAAATTTTTTATTCCTTCTTTTTCTAATCGTTATACCTGTTTTTGCATATGAAGTTTACACACCGACAAATTATGAATATAACACTGTAGGTAATAATCTCCTTTTTGTTATAGATTTTTCTAACAGCATGACTGCATATCTCAATAATCAAACAAAAGCAAATCAAGTTAAAGAGCTTATGGCAACGATACTTCCTCAGATATCACCTGAAACAAAGGTTGGCATGAGAGTTTACGGTCATACTTGTAATTTCCTTGCCTACAATGCTTGCAGAAGTTCAGAACTCGTAGTTCCCTTGGGTTTAAATAATTCTGTACAAATTGCATCAGAGCTTCATCGTCTTCGTCCCAGAGGAATGACACCTATAACATATTCGCTTAAGCAAGCTGTAAAAAAAGATTTAAATAACTACGAGGGAACAAAACATATAATTCTCCTAACTGATGGCGGTGAAAATTGTGACGAAAGTCCATGCGATTATGCAATTGCACTTATGAAACAAAGACGTGATATTAAGATTGATGTTATTGCTTTTGATGTAGAAGGAGAAGACGACTTGGCACAACTAAAATGCACTGCTGATGTAACTGGAGGAAAATTTTCAGAAGCTGACACAAAGGCAGAATTATTCCGCTCTATGGGAGATTTGATTTTACCTCATAGAAAAGAAGTTGAGGCAGTTATATTAGATTAAAATATTCTATACCACAAATTAAATACCAAATGCGTAAATAAAAAACACTTGTAAACAACTTGCCTTGCAAGCTCCGTTTTTGTTAATATATAACTATGACAAAGTTTTTGCTAATTAGTGAGGATAGTGGGAAAGAAAAAGTTATTAAAAAGGTTTTTTCATCCGACGAAATAATCGTTAATACTGATGAAACCTTAATTTTTGATATACTAAAAGTCGAAGAACCTGATATTGTTATTATTGACGGAGATATAGAAAAACTCGACTTAAAGCCTTTGTGCAGGAAAATTAAACAATTTCCTGTTGTAACACTTTTAATAATCGGAAAAATAGAGCATAACAAAGATGTAACACATAACATTAACTTATTTATAAAAGCTCCAATTGATGAAAAACTTATTTCCGCAACCGTTGATTCAAGTCTTAGAACAAGACAATCTCTTTTAAAAATGACAAAATCTAACCAAGAACTCGCTGCAAGCTTGTATCAACTAAATGTACTTTATAACACAAGCTCTCAACTTGCAGGTTCGCTTGATAAGGATAAATTAATTAAAATAATGATAGAAGGGATTGAAAAATCTCTGAACTTTGAACTCTCTTGCACATTAATGTTTCGTTCGGAACGTGAACCTGTTTTGATTATTAATTCACTATATACTATATCTGACAGGCTTCTTGAAGCTCTTAAACTTCGTGCCATTCTCAGTTATAAATCAATTTTAAGCGACCCTCCGTATGATATTAAGATTGGAAATCTTAAAATTGAAAAAAATATTAAACACAATATTCAGGAATATGATTTTTCTATTCTGAGATTTGATAATC
>CADBXV010000071.1:0-8740 GCA_902798645.1 uncultured bacterium | reverse complement strand
ATTTGATAATCTGTTTGCACCAATTATGCTCAATGACGAATTTTTCGGGTTTACTGAAATTTATCGTGAAAAACCTTTTTCCACAGAAGATGCAACAGTCTTTCAAACTCTTGTAAGACAAGTTGCAATACCTCTGCAAAGTGCATCATTTACTCAAGAATTAAAAGCTACTAACAGAAAATTACAAAAACTTGAGCGTCTAAAATCAGAGTTTATTTCAATTGTTTCACACGAACTCAGAACACCGCTTACTGCAATAAAAAATGCTATGGATATTATATTGAGCGGTAAAGCCGGAGATATGACAGAAAATATAGAAAAATTTGTTTCTATGGGAAAACGTAATGCTCTGAGACTTTCCGGAATTATTAATGATTTACTTGATATTTCTAAAATTGAAGCCGGTAAAATGGACTTCAAATTTGAACTTATGGATGTAAAACCTGTAATAGAATACGTTAAAACCAACTTAACAGAAGTTGCAAAAGAAAAAGGTTTGCAAATCGTATTCACACCGTCAGACGAAAATGTTGAAGTTTATGCTGATTCTAACCGTCTTGAACAAGTCCTTACTAATCTGGTTTCTAACGCAATTAAGTTTACAACAGAAGGAAACATTGAAATATCAACAAAAGTTGTTAATGCAAGAGAACTGCATTACGACCAATGTTTTGAAGAAGATATCAAAAAACTTCAAGGAAACTATCTTCAAGTCTGTGTTGAAGATCATGGCATCGGTATTGAACGAAAAGACTTAAACCACGTTTTTGATAAGTTTGCACAAATTGAAAATTCTTTGTCAAGAAAAGTCGGCGGAACAGGTTTAGGACTACCAATTGCAAGACAGCTTATGGAAGCACATAATGGAGCTATATGGTGCGATAGTGAGATTAATCAGGGTTCAAAATTCTATTTTGTAATTCCTATCGCTAATGACAAATCTAATTTTATGATGATACGCAAACAACTCGTTCAACAAGCACGTTCTAACGGAACAACAGTTGCGGTTATAAAGATTAAATCAACAAATGATACTATTGAGAAATTATTAAGAGAAAATAACCTGCTTAACAAAACTTATATGGCAAATTCTATGATAGAAAAAGAAGGCTTGATGACAACACTGTCACTGATTTTAATGGATGGCGATAAGCCATCTGCAGAGTTTTTACATAAAAAAATAGATTCTGTTATTGAGCAAAACAAAGATTTATACGGAAAATGTGATATAATGTATTCATACGAGATTGAAGGAGATACACATGAAAAAGATTCTTATAGTGGATGATGAACAGGATATTGTAGAAAGCCTGAAGTTTGTCCTTGAGGTTTCAGGTTTCGTGTGCTATACAGCATTTAACGGTGAAGACGGACTTAAACTTGCAAAAGAAATTATTCCTGATTTGATTATCTTAGATGTTATGATGCCAAAAATTAACGGATACAAAATTAGCCGTCTTTTAAAATATGATGCAAAATATAAAGATATCCCAATAATTATGGTTACGGCTCGCTCTCAGCTTGAAGACAAGATGATAGGTGAAGAAACAGGGGTTAATGAATATATTACAAAACCTTTTGAACTTGATGCTATTGTAAAAAAGGTTGAAGAATATTTAGGAAAAGCTGAAGGAGATTCTTAATGCCATCTGTAACTAAAATAATCGGATTAAATACAGAGAACATACCGCTTAAAAAAATAATTAAACAAAATCCAAGCCTGACAAGAGAAAAAGTTAAGACTCTTTATGGCGACATTGGGGTTGATATTTTTGAGGGTAAAGAAAAAATTACAATTTTATCAGAGAAAGATTACAAAAAATCACACTCTTTTATAAACAGAGCTATTAGCTGGTGGAGCGGAAAAGGTAAGCTTGATTATGAAGAAAAGGATTCTGTCAAAGACTTAGTACATAAATACGCCTACAATCAAACAAGCGGTACTTATGATGAAATAAAAGAAAAGTTTGGTGAAGAAGGCAGAAGAGTTGCAGATATATTTAGAGTAATAGGTTTCTTAACAACTAACAAAATATAGGATTATATATTATGGGAAAAATTTTTGGAATATCAGATTTACCTGTATCAACGATAATGACACCCTTTGAGCCAACGGTTGTTCCTCCTGATCCGACACAAAAAAAAATAGAAACAGCCCAAAAAATCGCTAAAAGTATGAAAATAACTGAAGATAGATTTATTCCGAAAGAATTAACCAGAGCCAGAAGTCCAAAATTTCTTGATATGAGAAATGGTTTTGGAAAATTAATGAAACATTTTTCAAAAAAAATATAAAAATCCATCCCTCTTTTTAATAAAAATTTACAAAAATCTCTAAAATTGGTAGATATTGGAAAATATATAAATAAAATCCTGTCAAAAAGTATTATCATGAAAATATGAAAATAATTGACAACGATTTTTTAACAGAACGTGAAAAAGATATTGTTTTATTCTTACTGGAAGGAAAGACAAAAAAAGAAATCGCCAAAATTCTTGCACTGTCAGTTTCAACAGTAAAAACAAACATAGAAAATATTTACAGAAAATTTAACGTACATAACAAGATAGAGCTTTTAACATTTGTCATTAAAAATAAAATTGTTGAATTAGTATAAAGTTATTACATTAAAATTTTAAATATTTAACAGGCTATTTCACATTTGAAATAGTTTCTGTTATTTGGTATAATCTACTTGCAGGGTAGGATTTAGGACTTTATATGGAAACAATAACAAATAAGACGTTAGAAAAGCTTAAGTATGAATTGGTACGTGACGGAATTGTTGCGTATGAAACATTAGAAAAAGCTGAAGAACTCGCAAATGTTCAACGAATTAATATCGGACAAGCATTAATAAATTCCGGAGTATTGTCGGAAGACACTTTGTTAAAATTTTTAGAATCAAAGCTTCACATACCATACGTAAATTTAGAAGATTATACTCCGGATCCGAAATGTTTTAAGTTTATATCTTTTCCTGATGCAAGACGATACAGGATTATTCCTTTATTCAAAATCGAAGATGTTCTTACTGTTGCAATGTCAGATCCGTTGGATTTGTTTGCTATAGACAAAATTATTGAAACAGCGGAGTGTTCAATTGAACCCGTAATTTCATCCGAATCTTCAATAATGAAAAAAATTGACGAATATTATAAAGTTGCTGATACCGTTGATAATATTACCCTGACAGAAGAAGAAACAGAAAGCTATGACTGGACAGAAGAACTCCATAAAGAAGAAGCCGGCGAAGAGCATATTCAACACGTAATCAGGGCAATTCTAAAACAAGCTATCATAGAAGATGTTCACGAATTAAATTTTGAACAAGTAGAAGAAGGTTTAAAAGTTGTATTTAAGCAAGTAGGTGAAATAGTAGATAAAGGAACTATTCCCGCAATCCTTAACTCAGCATTTGTTTCAAAACTAAAAACACTCTCAAATTTGGATGCATCTGTTTGTGAAATTCCGCAGCTCGGCAAACTTTGCTTTAAAGTTGACAACACAATGCTGATAGCATCTGTTTCTTCATTTCCTACTATTATGGGAGAACGAATTTCACTAAAGATTTATAAACCACCGCAAAAATTAGATAAAATTATACCTGATGAAAAATCAAGAAGCATTATATCACACGCACTTCAAAATCCGGGAATTATACTTGTATGCGGTTCTCCACTTAGCGGAAAAACTCACATTATTTATTCACTTCTTATGGAAGCCGCTAAAAACAAAAAAAATATTATGACAATTGAATCAATTGCAAAATATGAACTCAAAGGTGTTAATCAATGCGAACTCAACGAAAACATCGGTTTTAATATGGATAAAGCACTACGATTTATCGAATTTCAATCACCTGATTTTGTCTACCTTGAAGGAATTAAAACTCGTGATGCGTTTGAATTCTTATCAGAACTATATTACAACGACAAAATTATATTAACCGAGTTTATGGCAAATAACATGACAGATCTTCGACAAAAACTTGCTTTTGATGATTTTCAAACATTCAAAACTCTCATATCATGTTTAATATTTATACATTCAAAAGATAGCGTTGAAGTTTTTGATAAAACAACTCTGCAAAAATACTTGGCATAAAGTTATTGATACAAAAAACTGTTCTGTCTTATTTTACAATAGCAGCCAAGATTCTGTAATATTTTTGGACTTCTTCATCAGTTGCATTTGCAAGAATTTCATTAATTTTTTGTATATTATCATCCCTTGTTTGCAAATAATTAAAATCAAATAAATCCTTAATTTCAACACCAAATAAATCAGACAATTTTTCTAAATTGTTCATTGTAGTAAAACAAGTACCGGTTTCAATATTGCCAACTTGCTTTTGAAACAAGCCTAATTTTTCTGATAATTGCTCTTGTGTATATTTATGTTTCTTTCGAAGCTCTTTTATTCGTTTTCCAAATAATTTTAGTGTATTCATATCATTTCCTTGTATCTATCATTGTAAAAATTAATTTTACAATTAATACCCAATTAAACTATCTAAAAATTTGACAACAGAATGTAAAACATGGTATTGTGATAATTATAGTAGCTTTAATTTAAATTTTAGATAATTTTATAGGGTATTATTATGACACCAAAAATTTCAATTATTGTTCCTATATATAATGCAGAACATTATTTGCACAGATGTTTGACAAGTGTAACAAAACAAACTTTACAGGAAATAGAAATAATTTGCATCAATGACGGCTCTATTGATGATTCATTAAATATACTGTATGAATATCAAAAAAAGGATAAAAGAATAATTATTATTAATCAAGAAAATGGTGGTGCTTCACTTGCAAGAAATAACGGACTTAAAGTGGCAAAAGGCGAATTTATTGGTTTCGTGGATGCAGATGATACAATAGAATCAAATTTTTATGAAATTTTATATGAAAATGCTAAAAAATATAATGCGGAGATTGCATGCTCAGAGATTAGACGTCCGGATTCAAAACGTAAAAAGGACATTGTCAATTTAAAATATAAAAAAATTCAAACTGCCAAAAAAACTGAAAAGAAATATAAATTATGCAGAATTCCTGAAAGGTGTTACATTGTAAACAAAATTTATAAAAGAGATAAGCTTTTAGCTACCGGTATTGAATTTCCTGTCGGTGTTACTTATGAAGATATTTTTTGGTCGCATGCAGTATTACATAAACTGGGAAAAGTAGTTGTTGTTCCAAATGTTATATACAACTATTATTGGAATTATGGGAATAATAAAAGCCGAGGCAATAATATACACATGAACAATTTTGCAGAAATTCTTGCCCAAAGTATAGAATTTGCTTTTTCAAATAAAATAAGAATATCTAATTATAAGTTTTATACACCACTCAAGCGTATCAGAATTAATATTGCCGGAATAAGATTTTTTGATTTAAGAATTTGGGAAAGCGTTAAGGTTTTTTATATTCTTGGAATAGAAGTTTGCCGAATATATATTAACAATAATATATAGGTAAATTATTGATTTTTTTATTCTATAATATAACTATGCTTGAAAATAAAAATATTTTATTAGGGATAACGGGTGGAATTGCAGCGTACAAAATTTGTTCGCTTATCCGCTTATACAAAAAAGCCGGCGCAAATGTTAGAATTGTTGTTACACCAAATGCTTTAAATTTTGTCACAAAGCTTACACTTCAAACACTGTCAAATAATGATGTTTATATAGAGCAGTTTGATATTGATGAATATAAACCGGAACATATTGCCCTAACAGAATCAGATATTTTTGTAATCGCACCTGCTACAGCTAATACAATAGGCAAAATCGCAAACGGAATTTGTGACAATCTGCTTACTACAACCGCTTGCGCCTTTAATAAACCGTTTTTAATAGCTCCTGCGATGAATAACAACATGTGGGAAAATCCGTTTGTACAAGAAAATATTAAGAAACTTGAAAAAGAAGGCTATAATATTTTATATCCGTCAGAAGGTTTTTTAGCTTGCGGAAGTAACGCAGTCGGAAGAATGAGAGAACCGGAAGAAATATTTGATGAAACAAAGAAGATTCTTCGGTTAACACCTCAGAATGACAATATAAAAAAAAGTCTTATAGATAGCAGGTTGGACATACCTGCCCAACAAAAACTTTTGGGTAAGAAAATTCTTATAACAGCAGGAGGAACAAGAGAGAAAATTGATCCGGTAAGGTTTATTACAAACAATTCTTCCGGAAAAATGGGAATTGCACTCGCTAATTCGGCTTCAAAAATGGGGGCTGATGTTACTCTTGTATCAACATTTGGAACAAATGGAAACTTTAAAAATATTGTTACTGAAACTGCAAAAGATATGGAAAAAGTTGTTAAAGAAAATCTTTTCGAACAAGACTGCGTGATTATGGCGGCTGCGGTTTCTGACTACAGAGTTAAAAACTATTCCGAACAAAAAATTAAAAAAGCGGTAGGGGTAAATGAAGAGTTAACTCTCGAGTTAGTCAAAAACCCTGATATCTTGATGGAAATAAGTGCAATGACAAACCCTCACCACTACCCTCTCCCGAAGGGCGAGGGAGATTGCAACCATTGCAAGCCCATAATCGTAGGTTTCTGTGCAGAGAGTGAAAACCTCTTAGAAAACGCCAAAACAAAGATTAAAAACAAGGGGTGTGATTATATTGTCGCAAATGACATTTCACGCAAAGATATCGGCTTTAACAGTGATGAGAACGAAGTTTACATCATTGACAAAAACTTGAATATCAATCATATTGAAAAAGACAGCAAAGAAAAAATTGCTTTTGAAATATTGGAGAATATTTTTGAATAAATACGATATAGTCCGTAAAATAGAAGAAATTGCACCTCTTCTGTCCCAAGAAAAATGGGACTGTTCAGGCTGGGAAGTTGAGGCTTGTTCCCTTCGCCCTGCGGGAGAACGACCTGTAAGCAGAGAGCCGAAGCGTGAGCGTGCTCGTTTAATGCGAACAGGTCAAGACAGGATAGGAGTGAGGGAACAAAATGTTAACAAAGTTCTTTTTGCGCTTACTGTAACGGATAAAATAGTTCAGCAGGCAAGAGAGAAAAATTGTGATATGATAATATCCCACCATCCGCTTTTCTATGTTCCGCTTGATTGGAAAGATATTAATATCTACTCAGCTCACACAAATTTGGATAAAGCCGAAGGCGGAACAACGGATAGACTGATTAAAGAACTTGGTTTCACTAAAACAGAAAACTATGAATTTGTGAGGGTTGTTAAACTTGAAAATCCGATTACAGTAGAAGGTTTAAGACAAAAACTTTTGAAGATTTCGCCAAAATTGAGGTATATAAATAACTACGATAAAAAAACAATTCAGACCATCGGATTTTGTGCAGGCTCAGGTAGTGAATTTATTAGTGAATTTGATACAGATGCTTTTGTAACAGGAGATTTAAAATTTCATACCGCACTTGATTGCAAAAATGTTGTTTTTGATATCGGACATTTTGAGAGTGAACAATTTGCGCCAAAGATTTTAAAAGAAATAACCGAAGTTGGAGAGAAAGGAATTATAGCTGATGAAAAAAGTCCTTTTATTTAGCCTGATTTTGCTTTCAACTCTTGCGGTTTGTGCGTATGAAACAATAATTTTCCATTTTCCTGACGGAGAAAGATGGGATAGTGCATATTACAAAAAACGAGGACTTGAAGCTATATTGCAATATGTACCGTACGGTCAAACTTCAAATAATTGGACAAGAACAATTGTCGTTCACTCATATAATGAAAATGAATCTCCCGCACCGTATTTTGCACAAATGGAAATCCGAAAAATGCGCAAAATTAACCCAAAAGGACAATATCGGATTATTAAATCAAGAGAAAATGATGCAATATATACAAGATGTACAGAAGATTATAATAACCAACAAGCGCATTGTGAATTTTTGCGTATAACACGAGCTCATGGCGGAATAGTTACAATCCAATACATAAACAGAAACAAAAAAGATTTTGAAAATAATTATACACTTTGGCTTCAGGTCATAAGAGATGCAAGACTAATGAACAGCTACTGGCGTGATGAAAGAACATTTGATAAGTCTATGTATTTTGAGTTATAGGAAATTAGTATTTGTCAGGTGGAACCTGACCTACTTTGAAAAAGTATTATTTGTTCAATATCGAACTTACCCCTGTAGGTCAGGTAAAACCTGACAATAATTAAAGATTTTCTTTTTCAATTTCTTCTTTGAGCCACATCATATATCTGATTTTATTTAAACTTGAAAACAAATCATTTATTGTCGTTTGCATATATTCCAAACTTTCTTGCATACCGTCAAAATGTGTATCAATATTATGTTCCAATTTCTTTTTAATCATATTTCTTTCCTTATATAATATTCAATTATATATGAATACACAAATATGTCAATATTTTTTAAACTTAAAATATGAATAAAAAAGAATTATGTAAGATTATTGGCAAAAATATTCAAAATGAAAGAAAGAAAAAGGGATATACACAGGAAAGTTTTGCAGAATTAATGGGAGTAAGCTGGAGCTACATTTCCAAAATAGAATCAGGAGTTTTAAATCTTTCTGTGGGAAAAATATTAGAAATATCTGTGTATTTGAAAACAGATATTAGCACATTATTAAATATACATCTTACCGATTAAAATTTTTATCTTTTAACTTACAATCCTTTGCATAGTATAAAGTAGCGTGGGTCTTGACCCACGAATATACAAAAGAAAGGAT